>WRAL01000120.1 GCA_009780285.1 Treponema sp. | reverse complement strand
GAGGCGCTGGCGGAATTTTATCTTGGCCTGGCCGGCCGGGAAGTCCGCTTCTTCTCGGACGAGATGAAGGACATCATCGCTTTTTACAAAAAGGAGCGCGACGAAAAGCCCGGCGCGACCGCCGTCGCTCTTTTCCGCGCCGCCATCGAAAAATTTTAGGAAGGCGGAAGGGGCGGGGGCTGAAGACGGATCGTAGATCGGCGGTTCCTACGAATGGACAGCGGAAAGGGAGCGCGGTATACTCATCGCATGAACGAAGATATTCGCTGGAAGCAGCGCTTTGCCAACTACAAAAAAGCCCTTGCCACCGTGAAAACCGCAGTTGAGCTTGTAAAATCCCGCGAACTGAACAGCCTTGAAAAACAGGGCGCGGTAAAAAGCTTCGAGTTTACCTTTGAGCTGGCGTGGAATACGATGAAGGATTACCTTGAAGCGCAGGGAATAGCCGACATCATCGGCAGCAAAAGCGCGATCCGTCATGCTTTCAGCAACGGCATTCTTGAAGACGGGCAGGTTTGGATGGATATGGTAAAAAGCCGCAACATTTCGTCCCACACCTACGACGAAGCCACCGCGCAAGCGCTGCTTGAACGTACAACCGGCGTTTTTTACGATGCCTTTGCCGCGCTCGAACAAAAAATGGAGACGCTTGAATAATGCAGTACGGGCTTTCCGGCGAAACCTTGCGCGAGCTTCACGCGATATTCCTCAAATACAAGAATATACGGCAGGTGATCATCCACGGCAGCCGCGCAAAGGGAAACTACCGCCAGGGTTCCGATATTGATTTGGCGCTTAAAACCGACGGCGATTTTGGTTTTACCGAGTTGCTGAGGCTCTGCAATGATTTTGACGATTCGGACCTTCCTTATTTTGTCGATGTTTTGATCTACGACACGATCTCGAACCCTGAACTAAAAGCCCATATCGATCGCGTTGGCAAAGTTCTGTATCCGACTTGATCGGAGGGGTCCACTCCAATAAACGCCATTCGCTATGGCTTGCCCCCGCATCCCTCATTCCGTGGCGGAAAAAATCGCCTCGCCTAAAGGAACGTTCGCCGATTTCAGCGCGAGCCTTACGACATCGTTCGGCTCGACATGGGCGCGCAGGCCGACCTGCGTTTCCAGGGCCAGCGCCGGAATCGCCACGACCCAGCGATTGCCCCTTTTTTCAAGCGCCACCGCTTCCCAGGCCGAATTTTTCCTTTCGCCAAGGTAGGCCATCAGCCAGTGCGCGCGGGACGAGCGCTCGGCCTGCGCCACCGCCGCCGCCGCCGCCTCGCCGGCGAACATGCGCGCGGCAAGCTCGTCAGGGCCAAGAACGGCCTCGCCCTTTAGCGCCGCGCGAATCTGGATATGGCTTAAAAGGTCGGTGTAGCGGCGCAGGGGGCTTGTAACCTGGGTATAAATGTCCAGGCCAAGGCCGGAATGGAGGCCCGGCTTGGAGGAAAGCGCGCGCGGCCTCATGCACTTGCGAAGCTGGAAGGAGCCGGCCATTCCCTCCAGGCGCTCGGCCGGAAGGTCGCCGGTTTCCTGCGCGACGAAGGGCAGGGCGAGCCCGCGCTGAACGGCCCAAAGCCCGGCGGCCTCGCCGGCGAGCAGCATGCACTCGCGAACGAGCGCGGCGGAAACAAGGCGCTCAATTGGCTCCACCGTTATTTTGCCGTCGGAAACGTCGATCCGCGTTTCAGGCATCTCGATGTGGACGGCGCCGGAAGCAAGGCGGCGCGCGAAATTGCGCTCGCCCAGATCGCGAAGGGCGCGAAGGATAGCTGCGTCGGCATCGACCGAATCTCCAAGGATAAGCTCGTCGGCGCGATCGTAGGTGATGCGCGTAACCCTTATTATGGAAGGAAAAATCTCCGTGTCGACGATCTTCCCGCGCGCGTCCAGCGCTATCTTGAAGGTCAAAGCCGGCGAAAGCTCGCAAAGCCCCAGCGCGAAAATCGGCAGCGCCTCGTCTGCCAGCATTCGGCTGCTTCCTTCCGGCGCGTAGAGGGTGGCGCCGCGATCGCGCGCCTCCTTTTCGCAGGCGCTGTCCGCCCCAATGGAAGCGCCGGGATCCGCGACGTGGACGTAAAGCGTGGCCCCGTCGCCGGAAGCCTCGAGCGAAAGCGCGTCGTCCGGGTCGTGGCTCCAGGGGCTGTCGATGGCGAAGGCGCGAAGCGCGCTTAAATCCAGGCGCGCCTCGTCGGGCGGCGGCGGCGGGGCCTGACGCGCCGGCAAGGTGGAAACGCCGTGGCGCGAGGGGTGCGGATTGTCGAAAACCGTCCAAAAGCTGCATTCCAAAAGAAGCGCGTGCGCCTCCTGCGGGCTTTCGCCCAGGCCGGCGTCCTTCATGCTGCGGCTGCGGGCCGACTTTCCCAGCGCCAGCGCCTCGATGTCCTGCGCGAAACGCCGGTCGTCCTCCTCGCCTGCGCGCAGGATGGGCCTGCGCTCCTTCAGGCGCTGGACGAAGGCGGCGCGATCGTTTTCCTCGCGAAGCCTGTCCGCGCGTTTTTTTTCCTCGGCCTCGACCTGTTCCCTGGGCTTGGGAAAAACGCCGGTCGCTCCGCCGGAAAAATAAAGCCCGTCGAGCGCCAAAAGAAAGGCCGCCCAGGCCGAGGCCGGCGTGTAGGCGCCGAATGCAAGCTCGGCAAGCTCCCGCAGGCTAAAAGCGCGGCCCTCCTCGGCAAGCATCAGCTCCCAACTTTCCCGCGCGTCGGCGCCGCCTGAGCCGTCCCAAATTATCCCGTCGAAATTTTTCACCTGGCCCGGATGAATAAGGTCAATGTCCTTTTCGCGCGCCTTGACCTTTTCCCCGCTCAAAAGCGCGATCACAATCTTGTCGCCGGCTTTTTCCTTTACCAGCGCCGGCTTGTTCTTGTAAGCCACAAGCGCGTCAGTCTCAATCATGCCCCATTATCGCGCATTCGGGATTTTTATGTGAGTGGGCCAATGCGCCTGCGGCGCATTGGCCTCGAAGTTTTGGCTTTGCCAAAACTTCAGGGATAATTGCCGGGCATATGGGATTTTTATGTGAGTGGGCGAAGCCGCCTGCGGCGGCTTGGCCTCGAAACTTCAGGGATGGTAGCTCTTATCCAGGGCGCGCGCTGATGCTTGCATTCCTCCGTGTCCTCCGTGGTTAATTTTCCGGCAAATTGATTTCCGCGCCGCCAACGGTTTGCGCAAGCCCCTTCTTGCGGGTACAATAACGCATGGACGCGCCGGAAACGTTTCACCCCATCGTAAGGCAGTGGTTTGCCGAAACCTACGGCAAGCCAACCCAGGTGCAGGCCCGCGCCTGGCCGATCATCGAGCGCGGCGAGAACACGCTTGCCCTTGCGCCCACCGGAAGCGGCAAAACTCTTACCGCTTTCCTTTCGGCCATCTCGCGCTTTTGCCTGGGCGATCTTCCGGCCGACAGGCTTTGCGTGCTCTACGTCTCGCCGCTGAAGGCGCTTAACGAGGACATTAAACGCAATCTGCTTGCGCCGCTTGCCGCGATACGCGCGCGCTTCGAGGCGCAAGGGCTTGCGTTTCCGGACATTCGCGCGCAGACGCGATCCGGGGACACGCCGCAATCGGAGCGTCGCGGCTTTCTCGCGCGCCCGCCTTCGATACTCGCGCTTACGCCGGAAAGCCTAGCGATACTATTACTGAACCCAAAAGGCCGAGCCGCGCTTTCCACGGTAAAGTGCCTTATTATCGATGAAGTTCACGCTATTTTGGGAAACAAGCGCGGCGCCTACCTTTCCTGCCAAATAGACAGGCTTGCGCGTCTCGCCGGGGAATTCCAGCGCGTCAGCCTTTCCGCCACGATGCGCCCGCCGGAAGCCGCCGCCGCCTTTGTCGCCGGGCTTTTGCCGGACGGCAGCGCGCGGCCCATTCGCATAATCGCGCCGGGTTATATCGAAGGCGCTTGGCCTGAAAAGAAGATCGATCTGTCAATAGATTTTTCAAACGATAACGATGACATGACTCCCGGCGCGCAAAAATACGGCAGGCGCTACGACTCGCTGATCGCGTATATCCTAAAAAAAATAAGCGCGAACGCCACGCTGCTTGTGTTTACCGATTCGCGAAGGCGCGCCGAAAGGCTCAGCCATTATGTAAACCAGGAAGCGGCGCTCGCTCGGGCGCTTTCCGGCGGCGCCGCCTCTCCGGTGGCCTTCGCGCATCATGGCTCGCTTTCAAAAGAGCTTAGGCAAAGCGTGGAGCGCGCGCTGGTCGAAGGAACCTTGCCCTGCGTTATCGCCACGGCCTCGCTTGAGCTAGGCATTGATATAGGAAGCATAGATGAAGTGATTCTTGCCGGCAGCCCTTCCAGCGTTTCGCAGGCTATGCAGCGCATAGGGCGTTCCGGGCACGGCGTAGGCCAGACCAGCCGAGGCCGGCTTTTTCCCCTGCACGGAATGGACTTGATCCTGGCCTGCGCCCTTGCCCGCGCGATTGCGGCGCGCGACATCGAGGAAACGCGTCCCATAGAAAATCCGCTTGACATTCTTGCGCAGATAATCGTCGCGCTTTGCGCCGAAAAAAAATGGAAGGCGGGCGAGCTTTACGAAACCTTGCGCGGCTTTTATATTTTTAGAAACCTTAAACGGGATTCTTTCGACAGCGTTATTCGCATGCTTTCAGGTTATGGCGATGAACGCGCGCCCACTGGCAGAATGCGCGAGGTAAAGCCGCGCCTAAGGCTCGACGGCGAAGGAGACGCTGCCGAAATTTCCGGCCTGGACGGGAATCTTTTTTTGCTGTATTCCTCCGGCGGCGTAATCGCCAACCGAGGAATGTACTCCATGCGCCTTGCCGATTCGGCCGGCGCGACGAAAATAGGCGAGCTTGACGAGGAATTCGTTCTTGAAAGGCGCGTCGGCGATCATTTTGTCTTTGGCGGAAGATCCTGGCAAATCGCCGGCATGGACAGCGAAAGCGTTTCCGTGCGGCCCATAGCAAATAATTCCGACTATATTCCTTTCTGGAAGGCTGACGCTGCTTTTCGCAGTTCCAGCCTTACAAAATATGTGCTGGAAATTCTTGACGAAAAATTCGCCGTGCATAAACGCAAAGCCTGCGCACAGCCGCATGAAAGCGCGCTCGATGCCTTTTTGGATTCGCAGAAAGCGGCACAGGGCGGCGTGCCCTTGTCCGGAAGCGAAAACATTACCGTCGAAATCATCGACAGCATCGAAAATTCAGGCGATTTTTATTCGGCGGTGATCCATGCCTTTAGAGGCGGCGCTGCGCACTATCCCTTTGCGATGGCGCTTTGCGCTCAGCTGGAAGAAAGCCTGGGCGCAAGGGTCGAATATTTTTCCAACGACGACGCCATGCTTTTTTTGCTTCCGCGTTCCTGCGCGGCCGGGGATCCCCTAAAGGCGCAGGACATACTGCGCCGCGCGTTTTCGGCCCTTGCCGTTTTGGACGCGCGCGCCGCCGGCTCCATGCTTTTGGGCGAAAAACTTTTTCGGCAAAGACTCGAAGCGTCCG
>WRAL01000119.1 GCA_009780285.1 Treponema sp. | reverse complement strand
GGCGTTCACCACGGTCGGATCGCCGCCGGATTCAGGGGCGGGACCAAGGCCGACGAAACCGTTTTCGGAATGGAGCATTACCTGCACGCCCTGGGGAATAAAGGCCGGGATGCGGGTAGGAAGGCCGATACCCAGGTTTACAAGCTGTCCGGATTTTAGCTCCCGCGCGACTCGCCGCGCAATGTTGTCCTGCAATTGCTCTTTATCCATTGTTCGCGCCTCCATCGAAAATATAGTTAACAAAAACGCCCGGAGTTCCCACGGCATTGGGATCGATCCCGCCTATTTCGACAAGCTCGTCCGCTTCGACTATCGTTATTTTTGCCGCCGAAGCCATAACATTGTTAAAGTTATTTTCGCTGCCCTTGTATGCCATGTTGCCGGCCTTGTCAACTTTTCGCCCGTAAAGAAGCGCCACGTCGGCAAAGAGCGGCTTTTCAAGCAGGTATTCCTTGCCGTCTACGGTAATTTTTTGCTTGCCGTCCTCAACCAAGGTGCCAAGCCCCGTTGGCGTAAGAATTCCGCCAAGGCCAAAACCGGCAGCCCGTATGCGCTCGGCCAAAGTCCCCTGCGGCACAAGCTCAACCTCCGTTTCACCCGCCGACATCTGCCGCCCGGTTTCCTTGTTAAGGCCAATATGCGTGGCGATAATTTTTTTGAACTGTTTGTTTACAACAAGTCTGCCAACGCCATTTTCCGGAGTAGCCGTGTCGTTGCAAATAAGCGTCAGGTTTTTTACGCCCGACGCAAGCAGCGCGTCGAGAAGCTTTACAGGAGTTCCATTTGCCATAAAGCCGCCCACCATCACCGTGTCGCCTTCTTTGATAAGCGAAATCGCCTGTTCAAGCGTAATAACTTTATCCATTTAGCCTCTCCTCAAGCGCTTTTTTCATATTCATAAAAGCCCTTGCCGCTTTTGCGTCCGAGCGTTCCGGCCGCCACCATTTCCTTCAATAGATCCTGCGCCTTGTATTTTTCCTCTCCAAGCCTGTTGTGAAAATCGTTCAAAAGAGCAAGGCAAATGTCAAGTCCGATAAGGTCGGCAAGCTCCAGCGGCCCCATCGGATGGTTCGCGCCCAGCCTCATCGCCGTGTCGATGTCGGCGGCGCTCGCCGTATTTTCGGCAAGTATCCCTATCGCCTCGTTGATAAAAGGAATCAACAATCGGTTGACGACGAAGCCGGATTGATCTTTAACGACTACGGGAGTCTTGCCAAGGCGTTCGGCGATTTCCTTTATTGTTTTTACAATAGAGTCCGGAACGCCGGGAGGAGCGATCACCTCCACAAGCCTCATCACATGCACGGGGTTGAAAAAATGCATCCCGACTACAGGCCTTGAAAGGCTTTTGCCGATTTTCGCCACGGAAAAAGACGATGAATTGGTTGCAAAGATCGCGCCTTTTTTGCAAATGGCATCAAGAAGGGCAAAAAGTTCCCGCTTCATATTGATGTCCTCAAGCGCCGCCTCTATTACTAGATCGCAGTCAGCGACAGCGTTTATAACACCGGTCGTTATTGCGGCAAGCGCCTTTTCCGCGTCTTCCGCGCAGATTTTTTGACGCGAAACAAGCCTTTCCAGCACCGCGCTAACTTTCGCCTTGCCGCGTTCGGCCTGCTGCGCATCCACGTCGCAAAGCTCCACCGAAAATCCGCCGACGCAAGCGAAGGCCTGCGCGATGCCGGTGCCCATCGTTCCAGCGCCAACAATTCCAACTTTCATTTTCTCCCTCCTTTTTGTTCCTCGCGCGTCAAGCCTTTTCCATCGCGGACACTCGTTGGGATAGCGTCGGATGGCTGTGCTCCATCATAACAACAAGGGGATGCGGCGTCAGGTTGCCCAGATCCTCCCTGTATATTTTCTTCATTGCCGACACAGCGGCTTCGACGCCGTTCTGCTGAACCTCGTAAGCGTCCGCCTCGAACTCGAACTTGCGCGACACGGCGCTTATGGGTATACGCAAAACAAGCATCACAGGCGAAAGGAGTATAAAAAGCACGTAAACGCCGAAGGCGATGTTTGCGCCGTCAAATCCAAAGGCCTGGGACACTTCCGGTCGGGCGACGACAAAATACGCGGCAAGCATCATTACAGCCAGCGACAAAAAGCTTAAAGGCGCTCGCTTTAATATATGGCGTTTTTTGGCATGGCCAATTTCATGCGCCAGTATCGAAATTATTTCCTCGTGGGTCATTTTTTCGACAAGCGTGTCGAACAGGCCAATGGTTTTTGTCTTTCCAAAGCCCGAGGCAAAAGCGTTTAGCTTTGTACTTCTTTTGGAGGCGTCCACCATGTAAATGCCTTTTAGCTTATAGCCGGTTTTATCGGCCAGGGCTTGAATCTTGGTCTTTAGCTCGCCGTCCTCAAGCGGAGTCAGCTTGTAAATGATCCTGATGAGCAAGGGCGAGATAAACGACATGAAAAGCGTAAAGGCGACCATCACAAAAAAGAAAACGAAGAAGACGTTTTCGCCAAGCCGCCCGTACAAGAGCAGAAAGAGCGAAAACAAGCCGCCGCCTATGATCAGCGTCAAAAAAAGCATTTTAACAAAATCAACGACAAAAGTTTTGACAGAACTTTTGTTAAAGCCGTAACGCGCTTCAATGACAAAGGTGTCGTAAATGTCCATAAGCCTATCAATAACGCTGACAATAATGATAGGCACGATCAAGATAAACAAATTTATCAAAAAAACACTGGTTGTCCGCATCGCGATAAAGCCGTAGAGCCAATGATGAAAGTTAAAGCAAAGAAAAGCGAGAGTTACAGCCATGCCAATCAGTCCGCAAATAATTGAAAACCTAAGCCCCTCCATTTTATAGGCCTGGTTTTTCCTGTACGTTTCCTCGTCGTACACGTCCCGAACGTTCTCAGGCAAGGCGGCGTTTCTTCTGGAATACGTCAGGTACTTCAGAAAGAACCCAAAGGCCGTCGTCGCAAGAAAAATCGCAATCACAAGAATTCGCATAAAGTCCTCCAAATTTTTTATTCGCCATTATATGGCAAGCCTTTTCATTTTTCAAGCATGCCGCGGGGCAAGCGGCAATGTCCATTTAAACCCTCCAAAACAGGCCTGGCGCCAACATTTTGCGATGCCTTCCTAAAAATATCAAGGCTATGATGCGTTACCCCAACCATGTCGCTTCTTTCGCATACGGCGTAATGATAGCGCAAGTAGAGATCGAATTCATCGTCGTTCATGGCATCGATGGAATCGCGCATTAGCTTGGTCAGCATGTCCGTGGCGACGTAATGCAGCCGCTGAACGCCAAAGCCGGCCATCAGGCGATCTATGTCTTCCTTACGCGTCAATTCAAAGATGTCGCTCGGCTTAAAAACAGTGTCAAATGTTTCGGCATTTATTTTGCCTCTGCCGATATAATCGCTAATGTCGAGCCGCTTTCGCTGAAATCCTTCGCCGGCCAAGGTCCCGTCGCTTATACAATAGGCCGCGAAAATCACGCCGCCCGGCTTTGTTACGCGAATGGCCTGCGAAAGCGCAAGGCGCTTGTCATTATCCGTGAACAGATGATACATCGGCCCCAAGAGAAGCGTAATGTCAAAACTATCTTCATCGAACATCGGTAAATCAAGCGCGTTGCCTTGGGTAATGTTTATGTCCTGCCCTGACTTCAAGGCTTTTTTGAAAATATCGATATTGCGAGGCAGAAGCTCGACGGCCTGTACCTTGTGCCCCATCTCGGCAATCGCTCGGCTGTAGCGCCCGGTTCCGGCGCCGATTTCGATTACGCGCGCGCCCTCGCGCAGGTACTTTTTGACATAGCGCATTGTTGTCAAAAATTCCACCTTGCCAGCGTTTGAGTTGAAGAGTCGCCCTTCCTCGTCGTAGCTGTCATAATAGCTTGCAATGGCGTCCATGCCTTCCCCCGATCAAGGCCGTTTAGCCGTTAATCCCCGCGAGACAAGCTCGCAGACTGCAAACGATGCCACGTCCTCGGAATATTTCCCAGCCCCAAAACCGGCGTCGTATCCAAGCTCTTTCGCTAGCTCGTGCGTAATACGCGAGCCGCCGCAGATCAAAACGACTTTGTCGCGCATTCCTTCCGCCTCCAAAAGTTCCACAAGCTCGGTTAGGTTCGCGACATGCACGTCCTTCTGCGTTACCGTTTGGCTTACCAAAAGAACGTCGGCGCGAAGCTCCTTTGCCTTTTGAATAAATTCCTCGTTCGTAACCTGGCTTCCAAGGTTGTGCGCATCGATCATGTCGTAGCGTTCAAGCCCGTAATGACCGGCGAAGCCTTTCATGTTCATGATAGCGTCTATTCCAACGGTGTGAGCGTCCGTGCCGGTGGAGGCGCCGACAAAAACGACCTTGCGGCCTATGTTCTCGCGGATGTACTCGGAAACTTCATTTCTTTCCATTACGTCGCCGGCAATTGACAGCACCTGAATGTTTTCATAGTCAACGGCATGGGAAACGCTGCCGTACACAACATAGAAGGTGAATTCCTTGTCCAGCGATCCTTTGTGCGCAACGCCTGGATCTTTAAGGCCCATTTTTTTTGCCAGCAAGATCGCGGCTTCGCTTCCTTTGTCGTTATTCGCCACAGGAAGGGTAAAGGAAAGCTGAACCTTGCCGTCGTTCATCGTGTCGCCGTAAGGGCGAAGCCTGCTTAGGTCAAGGTTTTTGTCAAAGTCTTTTTTGTCGGTTGAATACAGTCCGCCGCTCATTGGGTGCCGCCTTTTTCCAGCATCAGTTCGATAAAGGGATTGAAATAGGCGTCGTCCTTAAGCACCACGCCGCCAAGCCCTTTGCCGCCGTCCTGTTTTCGCTTTACGCCTGCGAAAATCCCCTGCTCCAAAGTCGCGAAAAGTTTATGCCTTTCGATTTCCGTAAGCAGATCGCAGGCTTTTTCCAGAACCTCTTTCGCCCTCGACTGAATGATCCCGCCGTCGCGAAACTCGATCTCGTCGCCAAGGTCGGCCATAGTTCGAAAAACATACTTCGCGTTGTCAATCGCCAGCGCCCGATCCGACATAAACGGCGTGTGAATGGCCTCGGTGAGCATTCCCAAAAGATGAATCTTTTGCCCTGTAGCAATAGAAACGATATTAAAAAGCGCGTTTTGCGCGACGCCCTTGAAAATGTCGCCGGTCATAAATTTCGTGGGCGGCATGTACTTGAGCGGAGCCTTTGGAAAAATCTCCCGCGCCATTTGCGCCTGGGAAAGCTCGAAGAGAAAGCCGTTTTTCAATTCAGGCGAAATCTCGAAGGCGTGTCCAAGGCCCATTTGTTCTTCCGGAAGCCCGGCAAGAAGCGCGAACTGTTCGTTAAGGAACTGAGACGCAAGCACCGTGTGCGCTTCCTCCACTGCATCGGCGGTGGTAAGATAATTGTCCTCGCCGGTGTTGATAATAACGCCAGCAAAGCCATTGATCACCCTCGAAAAAAACTGATCGATGATCGTCCTGCGCATGTTAATGTCACGAAAAAGAATGCCGTAAAGCGCGCCGTTGAGCATC
>WRAL01000118.1 GCA_009780285.1 Treponema sp. | reverse complement strand
CGAGGGCTTGGACACGCCGAGGCGCGCCGCGATGTCCGTCACGCGCACCGGCCCCTCGTCGTCAAGAACGCCGACCATTTCCAGATAATCCTCGAGCGACTGGGTCATCGCGCAAGCATAGGGCCGCTCGCCGCCGGTGTCAAGCTGGCGCGAAGGGCGCTTCCCTAGCTCGACTTTATCCGTGCGCGGATTTTTTCCATCATATCCTGGGCCAGCGCTTCCTCCTCTTCCGGGGAAAGCGGCGGCGCGACGACCTCGTTCTGGATAAGGCCGTCAGGAATTTCGGCGATAAAGGGCGAAGGCTCGCGATCGCTTTCACCTTGAAGCCGCCGGCGGGTTTTGCAGGCAGTGATAAAAAGCCGCTCGCGCGCGCGAGTAAGCGCGACGTAGAAAAGCCGGCGTTCCTCCTCGAGGTTTCCGGCGGCCTCTTCCTCGTCCTGCGCGTCGTCGGCGCTGCGGTCGTGGGGGATAAGCCCTTTTTCCGCGCCGGCTATAAACACGACCGGGAACTCAAGGCCCTTCGCCGAATGAATCGTCATAAGGCTTACCTTGCCCAGCGCGTCCGTTTCGCCGTCGTCGCGCGTGATAAGGCTTATCCTTCCCAGCCATTCGCGCAAGTCCCCTCCGCGCGTGTCTCCGGAACGTTCCCAGTTTTCGATCATTTTGATGTAATGCCCGACGTTGGCGAACTTCCAGGCGGCGACTTTTTCCGCGTTGTCGCCCTGGCCATGCTCGGTGATAAGATGGCTCCAGTAATCGATGCCGTCGACGAGCGCGCGGGTTTTTTCGGCGAGGGTTTTTCGCCCGGCGCCGGAGCCGGCGGAAAATTCCTCCCTTTGCGCTTCCATCAGATCGACGAAGCATTCAAGCTCGGTAAGGGTTTTTTTGTCCTGAAACAATTGCTGCTGGCCTTCCGAGCGCGAATGGTTAAGGCGCAGGATCGCGCCCCAGATCGAGGTTTTGTTTTTTTTCGCGATCTCGCTCAGCGCCGCAACCGTCGATCTGCCAACGCCGCGCGCCGGAGTGTTAATGATTCTTAGAAGACTTAAATCGTCGTCCGGGTTCGCGATGGCGCGCATGTAGGAAACTATGTCCTTGATTTCCTTTCGCTGGAAAAAGCTCGTGCCGCCTGAAACTTTGTAGGGAATATCCTTTGCAAGAAAGGCTTCCTCGATATTTCTGGCAAGGGAATTCGTTCGCGTAAGAACGCCGAACTCATGATATCTGCGCGTTTCGCCTGTCATTAATTCCCTTATTTTAGTCGCGATAAAATCAGCCTCATCGCCTTCGTTTTCGGGAAACACAAGCTCAATCGGTTTCCCCCCGTCGCGGCCGGACCAAAGTTTTTTTTCCTTTCTGCCTGTGTTGTGGGCGATAAGGCCGTTCGCCGCGTCAAGTATGGTCGAGGTTGAACGATAGTTTTGTTCCAGCTTTATTTCGATGGCGCCGGGAAAATCCTCCTCGAACATCGCAAGGTTTTTCGCGTTGGCGCCTCGCCAGGAATAAATCGACTGATCGTCGTCGCCGACTATGCACACGTTCGCTGTAGCGCCCTCCGTTTTCAGCGCCAGCGCGCGAAGAAGCTTGTATTGAATGGCGCTTGTGTCCTGAAATTCATCGACAAGAATATAACGAAAGCGCGCGCGATACTCCTCCAGCGCCTCCGGGCGCTCGGAAAAAAGCTCCAGCGGAAGTGCCAGAAGATCGTCAAAGTCAACGGCGTTATACACTTTCAGGCCCTGTCTGTAGGCCTCGTACACCGGCAGGAGCTCCGCGCTGGCCGCGTTCCGCCTGCCGCCCGGCGCGCCGAAAGACGCAAGCCCTGTTCTAACGTTGGAAAAAAGCTGGCCCAACGCCCAAATGTCGACTTTTTTCGTTGACATTCGGCACTCGCGCAGGCTTTCCTTGATCAAGGTTTCGCGATCGCTTTCATCGTAAATCGAAAAGCTTTTTCGATATCCCAGCGCCTCGGCGTTTTCACGGATTATCGAAAGGCCAAAGGCATGAAAGGTGCTGACGGTAAGGCCCTCCAGCCTTCCGCCTGCAAGCTCCTTTGCGCGGCTTTCCATTTCGCGCGCCGCCTTGTTAGTAAAAGTAAGCGCAAGAATCGCGCCGGGCGATATTCCCAGGCTTAGCATGTACGCGATCCTATAAGTGATCACCCTGGTTTTGCCAGATCCCGCGCCGGCGATAATTGAAAGCGGGCCTTCTATGCTCGTTGCGGCCCTAAGCTGCGGGCCGTTGAGCGCGTTCTGAATGTCAAGTCTGGGCAAAGCGTCTCCGATTTTTTTCCGGCT
Organism: Treponema sp.; assembly: GCA_009780285.1. Taxonomy (GTDB): domain Bacteria; phylum Spirochaetota; class Spirochaetia; order Treponematales; family Breznakiellaceae; genus WQXQ01. Next base: position 3,201 of record WRAL01000118.1, on the reverse strand, counting down.
CATGCCGAAAAAATTGTTGATTAAACGAGGCGCTTGCAAAACTTCAGGTTTGCAAGCGCCTCCGCTAAAAAATGCATGTTTCGTAGCCCAAGGGCGAGAAACTGCATAGCCTCTTGCAAAACTAACCGAGTTTTGCAAGAGGCTCAAACTTTAGAAAAAGCCCCGTATTCCCGCGCGATGATTTGGGCCGCGCGCTTGCCGGCCTTCGCGCGATGGCTGAGCGCGTTTTTCTCGCTTTGGGAAAGCTCGGCCACGGTGCGGCCAAGGCTTGGAATAAAAAGAATGGGATCGTAGCCGAAGCCGCCGCGCCCGCGCGCAAGGCCCGCGTCACAGACGATTTCCCCTTCGAAGGTTTCCTGGCACACACAAAACCTGTGCTCGCCTAAAAGCAGCGCCAGGGCGCAGACGAAGCGCGCCGAGCGCTCCGGATTGTCGCCAAGCTCGGCAAGGAGAAGCGCGTTGCGCTCGCCGTCGTCCAGGCTTTTTTCGCCGGGCGCGCAGCCCGCGCCGCAATAGCGCGCGGAAAAAATCCCCGGCCTTCCGCCCAGCGCGTCCAGGCAAATGCCGGAATCGTCGGCGATTATCGGATCGTCTTCGGTATAGGCCGCAGGGCGCGCGGCGCGCAATAGGTCGCGCAGCGCGCGCGCCTTTAAAAGCGCGTTGCCGTGAAAAGTGTCCTCGGTTTCTTCCGGCGCGAAAGCAAGGGCGGCATCCGGCGGCGTTAAAAGGCTAAAACCGGCGCATCCGTTTTCGGCCAAAATCGCGGCAAGCTCGGCCTTTTTGTGCATGTTGCCCGTGGCAAACCAAATTGTCATTCTGTCCCGCCTGCATATTTTTTAAGCGCGCGCGCAACGGCGCCCGGCCCTTCCAGCATTTCCTTAAAGATTTTTTCGATTTTGCCTGAAAGCCCGGCGCGGCAAAGATCTATGGAAAATATTTTTTCATCGCGCAAAATAGGTTTGAGCGCTCCGCCTTTAGGCGGACTGTCCCCAAGCGCTATGCCGGCCAAACGGGCGCGCAGATTTTCGTAAAGCGGATCCGGGCTTGGCTGGAAAGGCCGGCCTTCGTCGTCCAGCGCAAGAAGGTAGCGCAGCCAGGCGGCGATCGCCAGGGGAATCATGCGCAGGCTGTCCGCCGAAAGATCCGGCCTTTCCACATGCACTCGTATCGTTTGGCCGAATCGAATCCCCACTTTTTGAGAAGTGTCCGTCGCTATGCGCTGCGGCGAGTCCGGCAGAAAAGGATTGGGCAGGCGCTCGCGAAGAACGGCCTCCAAAAAATCCCGGGGATTAATCACGCGCGGATCCTCGATGGCGACAAGCCCTTCCTCGTAGCCGAGCCTTTCGGCCATTCTTGCCAGGTCTGGATTTTTCATTTCGTCGCTGATTCTTTTGTATCCAAGCAGGCAGCCGAAAATCGCCAGCGCCGTGTGCAGGGGATTGAGGCAGGCGCAGACTTTCATCTTTTCCGCCTTGTCCACGGTTTGGCGATCGGTAAGAATCGCGCCGGCGGATTCAAGCGGCGGCCTTCCGTTGGGAAAAGAATCTTCCATTATGAGGCACTGCGTTTCCTCGGCGTTGACGAATGGCGAGGCGTTTCCGGCCGCGGCCTCGATTCCCTCGATTCCCGCCTCGGCCAGGGACGCAAGCAGCGCCGGATCCGGCGCGGGGGTGATCTTGTCGATCATCGTCCAGGGAAATGAAAGCCTTTGTGAGTCCAGCGCATAATCCAAAAAGCCCTTGTCGGCAAGGCCCTTTTCCGTCCAGGCCCGCGCGAAGGCGCAAACACAAGCGCAAAGCGCCTCGCCGTTACGCGAGCAATTGTCCATGCTCACAAGCGCAAGCGGCGCCGCCCCGCGCAGCCAGCGCTCATGGCAAAGCGCGGCGATTCGGCCGAGATAGCTGCGCGGGAAAAAAGGGCCGGCTTCCATGTCCCGCGCCACGTCCGGAAAAAAATCCCCGTCGGCGCCGCGCAGCGCGTAGCCCTTTTCCGTAATCGTAAAGCTGGCCATCTGAAGGGGGGCGCTCGCGAAAATCTCCCGCAGCGCGGCCATGTCGTCGATTTTAATCGAGCGCGCGATGGAAGCGATAACTTTTCTTTCGATCGAACCGTCGGCCTTTAGAATTGTAAGAAGGGAAAGATCGTCGAAGGGCGCGAAGCCCTTGTCTATGGCCTGGCCATTGCGCCCGGAAACCGCTATCGCGCCGGTTCGCAGCAGCCCTTTTTCCAAAAGCTCCTGCGCCAGCGCCGAGGGAAAGGCCCGAAAAATATTCCCGGCGCCAAAGTGAATCCACTGCGGCGCCCGCGCGGTTTCGGCCCTCATCGCCGCCCGGTCGAATTTAGGCAGGGCGATTCCGGCCCTTTCCCAGGCCGCGCCGTCTCGGAGACCTTTGTCGCTTAAACGCATCTTCCCCGGATTCTAGCGCGCGGATTTCGCGCGTGTCAACGCGGGCGTTACTTTTTTTCGAGAACTATGTCAACGCCGGGCGCGAAGATCAAAAGAAGAAGGTCCTTGTCTCTTTCGTCCCATTCGTAGCCGATGTGCGCGGTTCCCCTGGGCCCGTTTCTTATGACAAGCCTGTCTTTCTCCGAAAAACCTTCCAACCTGGTATTTCTAATGAAATCATTAAAGGGAATATTCGCCGGAGCCACGTTGTTGTCCGTTCGCGCGAAGCCTGTAATGGCGATTCTGGAGCGTTCAATCACGACGCTGCCTTCCCCATAGGGCTTGCCCTCGACGAAGTTCGCCACCCAGGTTCCGCGTAGGTGCGAGGCGAATTCCTCACTGTCGTCATCGTAGATGACCCAGTCGCAGGCGAAAAAAAGAATCGCCAGCGTCGCGAAAGCCAAGGCCGCCAAATATTTTTTCATGCGGTTTTATCTCCCATTTTTGTCGTTCATACATGGCCGCGTACGGCAGAGAAACCATCGGCGCGGCTCGTAGGATACACCGTAACGAGGACTTGCGCAAGGGCGATCTCGCTCGCAGAACACGCGCCGCCGCAGGGGCCCGATTCCACGTCAATCTAATTTGCCGCCCGTATTCCCCGTGAAGGAAAAAAGCGTAAAATGACCCCAGAGGGGAAGGATGGGGATATGGAGCGAGCTGCGGGAGGAGATGCGGCAACTTGAGGAAGAGGCGGAGCACGACGGGTACTGGCACAGCGTGAGCGGGACGCTGACGATACTCGTATGCGGGAT
>WRAL01000117.1 GCA_009780285.1 Treponema sp. | reverse complement strand
TTTTATGAAAAATGGCTTGAAAACGGATATTACAAGATTTATGAAGAGGTTATTGGCATTAGGGGCCATAACAACCACCATGTTTGCAGCTGGTTGTAAGGGGCCGGATGATCCTAAGGAACAACTACCAACAATCTCGAGTGGCGAACTCTTGGTGAGGCTTAGCGGTAACGAACATAAGCGAGATGTTAGTGTTGATGCACATACATGGGGCCTTAATGATACAGAGCGTGCAACATTGAAGGCGGAATTAAAAGCTGCTTTTTTGGATCTTGAACTAAGGGAAATGGAGCGTCTTGCCGATAATAAGATTATGGAATTTGGAATAATAAAGGATTTGGATAACTGGTACACTGGTTTTGTTAGTGGATCCGAGGAAAACGGCAAACATGTTTCATATTTTCCACCAGAAGACATTGATAGATTGTTGAATATTATTAATGGTGGAAGGCTGGATATACAAGATCCAAATGTTATTCTGCCAAATATTCCAAATGACTGGGTTAATGGCGTACCGCCGTCCAATGCTGGTAGATCTGCTAGGTTATACAATGCCGCGCAGGAAAGGTGACGCAAGGGTGCCTGGCACCGAGGCCGCGTACCTCTAAGGGACAACGGTCGGCTAGTGTTCTGGAATATTCGGTTTGCAAAATCGCAACGTTCGGTAATTCCTTGCCAGGCAAGGAATTACCTCAACCTGCATACCGTCATTTGAATATTCCAGAACACTAGCGCGGAATTCCGTGCCTTTCGATGAACGCGAGCGCGCGCTCCATGCTGTTCCTTGGGTGAACCCAGAGATCCGGCGGATAACCCACGCCCTCGTGCTGCGAAAAGTCAGGGCGAAGCGACAGCGTGAGCGATCCGAACTGCGTTTCAAGATTACTGTTAGGCAGCGCCGTCCTTATGATGCCGCCGGTTAGCTTGACCCCGGCGGTATTCGTTCCGATCACGACGACATTTTCCATTTGCATAAGCTCGCTTAAAAAGACCTCGCCTGCGGAGCTTACGCTGCTGTCCGTAAGAACGATCACGAGGCTTTCGTTCGCGATTGCCTTCCAATCCGGGTATTCAGGGAAAAACCACTTCGCCCGGCGATCCGGGTTTGCCAGCCATTCGTTTCCAAGGCTCTGCGACCAAGGCAGGAAGTCAAACGCAACTTCATCGATGGAGGGGTAATACGCCTGGCCCAGCTCGTGGCCCGCCAACGTCCAGAGAACGAAGGGCAAAAGGCCCAGCTCCGCAGGATCCCGTCCAGTAAAGCCCCTAACCCATTCCAGCCCCAGAAGGCTCGAGCCGCCGTAATTCCACCTCATGTCAAGGATCAAGGCTGGCCTTCCTCTCATGCTTTCCCCAGCCTCGTAATACGCGCGATGCACGCCAAGCATTTCCCATGCGTCGTTCCAAGCCCCCCACAAATGCCTGTTTTCCAATACGGTGATGCCCCCAATCCGCCGCTCCTCAAAAGGCGGGCGCTCCTCAAGCGGGCGCTCGTCGTAGAGCCAGGGAGTGTTCACCCGATTCAGAGCCAAGCCATGCGAAATTATCGCGCCGGTCGCGACATTTTCAAGAAGGAGCGTAACGTTTATCGAGGAGATTTCCCTTCCATACCTCGCTGATTCGGCAAGAACGCCAAGGGCAAAGGCCACTTCCCCGTCCTGCGTGATCGTGGGAACAAGGCAGTCCGCGGGGGTCCCGTCGTCATACGCGATCTCCAGGATTTTGTACGCAGCCCCGTAAATCATCATCTCGAAGCTGCTGTCCGCAGCCCTGCGCGTGATGAAGTCGTCGTTCATGTACGTCGCATGGCTAGGGGCGGCGAACCTGATCGTGTGCATCGTGAAATGACTGTCGAAAATTACATCCTGAAGCGGGCGGGAAAGGAGCGCGAGAAAGTCGTCATTGGCAATTATATCTCCCATTTCGCGCAGCTGCGCAAGCATCGCGTCGCGCATGGGGCGGAAAACCGGGTCGCCGCCGAAGTACCCATAGCCCGTGTAGCCGTAGCGCAAAATATCGAAGAAATAATGAATATCCTCAGCGGCTTGCTCGCTGGTAACGCTTCCTGCGGGAACTCCCGAAGGGTATTCCCTTGCGCCGAAAAAAGTTCCGTGGCGACCGGCAAGTTCCCTTACCGCGGCGGCGATGCGCAAATCCTCCTCGTGGTCAAAATCGCCGGTCAGAAGGCCCGCCGCGATTTCCCAGAAATTGGGATCGGGCGGCGCGAAAATTCTAGCGCGGTTCGCGTTGATTATTTCCCGCAATAGCACGGGCATTTCCACGCCGCTTATGTCAGTGACGTCGTCGGGAGCGCCGTTTCCGCATGAAGCAAGAAGCAGCATGGCGGCGACGACCGGCACGGGAAAGGCCCGTTTCATTTTTTGCTCCTTTAATTCAGACAATAGAGTTGTTCGGGAACTTCAGTTTCAGAACAACTTCCTTTTTATGGAGACGCAAGGGGGGAGACGCAAGGGTGCCCGCCCTCGGTGCCAGGCACTGGGGCTGGATGTCCAGCACACGGCAACGCGCTTCCCGTCGCAATTAACATCATCGCCCCATACCCTGAAGAAGTCAAGCGTACTTTACACGCGGTCAGCGGTGACGCAAGGGTGCCTGGCACCGAGCCTTGGTGTCTGGCACCTTTTGCCTGCGGTAAATGTGCGCGCTGCCTAGAAGCACCCGCAGCAATTGGACTAAATATCGGCTCGGCTCCAGGGATTGAGTTGTCGTATAGCTCATGCGGCGCCAAATCCTGCCCGTCGGCGCTGTCGGCGGCGACGTACATCGGCATATCGCCGATTATCGCCACGCCAAGAGAGCGCGCGGCGTCGCGAAGGCCGCGCCATTGATCAAAGGCGAAGTGCTGGGTAAGAGCGTAATACTGCGCCTCCTCGGAAAGCTTGTCGCGCGCGGCCTTCATCGCCGCCGGCTCGCGCCTGCGAAGATCCGCGTCCCATTCGCTCCAGGCCTTTCCTCTTAGCTTTTTCTTGATGGCCATGAAAAGCGCGTAGTCTTCCAGCCAGAAGGCATTTTCCTCGTGAAAGCCTTCGAAGGCCCCGGCGCTCTTAACGTTTGCCGAGGCCGAGAAGCGCGCGCAGGCCAGGCGCAAAAGCGGCTCGCGTTTTTTGTACAGCGCGCCGTAGTCCGTCGAGGCGGCGCCGCGCCCCCAGCCGGAAGCGCGGGCCTCCCCCAGCGAAAGCAGTCCCCTACGGACCAGATCGTCAAGGCATATATAGTAAGGCGAGATGGCGAAGGCCGAAAAGCTTTGATACGGGCTGTCGCCCCAGCCTGTCGGCCCAAGCGGGAGGATCTGCCAGTATTTTTGGCCTGCGTCCCGCAAAAAGCGCAGCCACTCGACGGCGCTTTCCCCAAAGCCGCCAATGCCGCGCGGCGAATGAAGGCTGCTCACGGCAAGAAGCGTTCCGGCCGCTCGCCGGCCCAAATCTACGGTTTCCATGCCATTAAGGATAGCGCGCCTTTCGAGGCTGCGCGAGCGAGTCAGGCGAGGGCGCCATTAAATCGCGCGCGGCGAAGATGAAAAAGCCCCGCCGTTGCTAAAAGGGATGCAACGGCGGGCTGGAGGTCTAATTACGGCTGAAGCTCCCCGTTGACAACCCGTATCGTGTCGTCGGTGCTGGTCAGGGTAACCGGTTCGCCTTCGTCATCCAGCGTCGGCGTAAACGTATCGCCGACCATCGTGCCGAGCTCGGCTACGGTGTTGTCCCCGACTACCCGTAAGGCATCAAAGGAGGTTGCGCTGGCGTTGCTGGCCACGTTTGAGTTGGTCCCCTCGTTTTCGCCGTAAATAACGCCGTTTACCATCCGAAAGACGGCGCCATCGAAAACGCTTACCCCGCCGCCCACGTTAATACCGACTGCGCTGTTGCCGCTGATTTCGCCGCCGTGCATGGTAAAGGCGCTACCCGCTCCGGTAACGAATACCCCGCCACTGCCTGTGTTGCCGCCCTCGTTCTCGTTGTCCCGGATTACCGCGCCCGGATGCATGTAAAAGCGGGCTCCGGCGGCAACGCGCACCCCGGTGCCTGTGGCGTTAGTGGTGGACGTGTTCTCGAAGATTGTGCCGCCGTTCATGGTAAAGACGCTGCCGCTTCCGGTAACGGTCACCCCGCCGGCTGAGCTTGCCCCGGTGCTTGTGTTGCCGGTAATCCACGCCCCGGCGTTCATGGTCAGGCTTGCGCCTCCTGCTACGTTCACCAGCGGGTTGTTGTTGCCGGCATGCCCGACAAGGGTGACGTTGTCGCCCAGCGTCAGGCTTCTGTCTGTCCCGTTGAGGGAGAACAGGCCGCCGATTCCGCTGGCGCGTGTTATAGTCCGCCGTTCGCCGTGTCCGGCAATCGTCAGGTGTACGCCTTCGCCAATGGTTTGGGCAGCGGCAGTGGTCATGTTTGCGCCCATCAGCAGGGTGAAGGGGCCTAATTCGGCGTTGTCGTTAACGAAGGTTATTATGCCTGCAATGTTAGTTTGCGTGGTGAGGGTTTCCTCGTTCCAATGAGCGGTCAGGGTGATGTTCTCGGTTACCTCGTAATTATCGAAGTCCCAGGCGGTGCCGTTATGCCGCCACTCGACAAAGGGGAACCACGAGCCCCAAAGCCCGGCTTCATCGGGAACGCTTGTCCTTGCCCTTGTCGGCGGCGGCGGCAAGGTTGCAAGCCCGCCGGATGCAATACCGGTCTGGTTAGCAACGGCGGAACCGTCGCCACTGTTGAAAGTAACGGTGAAGGTAGGCTCCGGGATCGTGCCGCTGTGGCGGAATTGAGTCAGGGCAATGCTGTGCGTCCCGGTAATGTTGAAGGTCGGCAGGTGATCGAACAGCTCGTCATTGTTCTTGTCAAAGGTCGGGGGAAGAATGGCGCTGAAGTCATCCCCGTTGGTGAAGTGATAGCTGCCGCCATAATACGAGAAGGTAAGCTCAATAAAATACGCGCCGCTCCCGTCCCAGGGATCATCGCCGTCCATCAGTTCGACGGTCATGCTGCCGTCGATGACATCCGCGCTTCCCGTTGCGACCACCTCTCCATCGTTGTCATAAATCATCATCATTCCGCCGCGAAGATTCTCGTTTTCGTCGTCAGCGTCGTAGTGGTCGGCTGGAATCCCGGTAATGGTGATCTTCACTTCCCCTGATGGTGATGGCCCAGGCGCCGTCAGCGTGCTGCTGTGGCGGAATTGGCTCAGGGCAATGGAGTGCTCCCCGGTAATGTTGAAGAGCGGCAGGTGCTCGGACAGATCGTCATTGTGTGGGTCAAAGGTCGGGGGAAGCAGGGCGCTGAAGTCCTGCCCGCCTGTGTAGTAGTAGCTGCCGCCGAAATACGAGAAGGTAAGCTCGATGAAATGCCCGCCGCTCCCGTCCCATGGATCGTCGCCGTCCACCAGTTCGACGGCCATGCTGCCGTCGATGACATCGGCGATTCCCGTTGCGACCGGCTCTCCATCGCCGTCGCGAATCGTCATCATTCCGCCGCGAAGATACTCGTTTTCGTCCTCAGCGTCGTA
>WRAL01000116.1 GCA_009780285.1 Treponema sp. | reverse complement strand
CGTCAAGGCGCGCAAGGCCTTCTCGGTCGCGCGCGCTTAGGTAGCCGTCGAGATCCTCGGCTTTCAACACTATTTTACCCATGCGATGAGTATAGCCGATGAAGGCGCCTTGCGCAAGAGAGCCGGGCTTGTTTTTCCCTCGCGATTGGCTTACAATAAATCGCGGCCTGGGATCTCGTGGCGTAAAAGGAGGCGTTTTGTACGAAAAATTAGCGCAGTATCTAAAACGGCCGGCGCTCTACGAGCGCTCGTCTGAAAGCCTTTGGGACGATCCCTACATTTCAAAGCAATTGCTGGCCGCGCATTTGGATCCGGATACCGATGCGGCAAGCCGAAAGCCCGATTTTATCAATCAAAGCGCCGACTGGATCGCCTCTTTTTTGCGCCCGGGAGACAGCCTTTTGGACATAGGCTGTGGGCCAGGACTTTACACGAAGCTTTTTGCCCAGCGCGGCTTGCGCGTTGTCGGCATGGATTTTTCCAAGAATTCCCTTGAATACGCGCGTAGGAATGACGCGAAAAGCGAATATCTTTTGCAAAACTATCTTTTGATGAATTTTAAAAATGTTTTTGATATGATTACGCTTATTTACTGCGACTATGGCGCTCTTGTTCCCAAGGAGCGCTGCAATTTACTTAACCGAATTTACAAGGCATTGAAGCCTGGCGGCCATTTTTTGCTGGATGTTTGCACTCCGTTTTTTGGCGAGGAAATGGAAGACAGCGCGACTTGGGAAGTAAAGCCCAAGGGCGGCTTTTGGAGTCCGAAGCCCCACGTGTATCTTGACGCGGAATATTTCTACGACGCAAGCGCTCAAGTAGCGCGTTACGTGATTATCGAGAAAAACAAAGCGCGGCAATTCAATGTATGGAACTGCTATTTTACCGAGGAAACATTATTGGAAGAAGCGTCGATCTTCGGCTTTTCGCCCCTTGGCTTTTTTGATGACGTAAAAGGCCAGGCGCGTTCGGCGGACTCGAAAACGCTTTGCGCGATTTTTAAGAAAAAGGCTGAATGAGGAGCTTTGGATACATGGCAAATAAACAAACGGCCGAGGATTTCTGGCGGGAATACGAGGCGAAAATAGGGGAAGAGGTGCTTGCGCGCGGCCTTGCGCTTTACTCGCTTGGCTGGCAGGAATTTGACGGCCATCGCGGAAAGCCGCTTTGGGGGCTTGTGATGGCCACTTCCGGCGGTTTTCGTTTCCACCATTTCCCGCAATCCGGCGGACTGCTAGGCGCGCTAAGCGCAGGCGCGATCGCGCATGAGGAAAAAACAATCTTTATCCCAAGCGATAAAATAGTTTCGGCGACATTGAATGTTGAAACAAAGTGGCATAAAAAAATTTTCTCGCCCGGCGGCCCTTTTTTGCTGATTGGATACGACTGCGAAAAGTCGGGCGAGTCCAAGGAGCTTAAATTTTCGTCCGTTCACCGCGCTGAAGGAAATGCCGAGGAAATCGCCTTATTCCTTATGCGCGGCAAACAGGGCGAGGGAAAAGCTGATTAATTAGCGGAGAGTCCCGGCATCGGGCAAGCTCGTATTCCGCGTAAGATTCGCGTCGTCCGGATAGCTCCTGCAACACGTCCTCGTGAATGACAGGTTTCAGGCCGAGCTTCTTTTCGGCGATGTGGCGCATTGGCGCGTTATCCACAGCAGTGTTAAAAATAATCCGTTCGTAGCCGCGCTCGAACAAATGATCGATCATAATCGCTATAGCCAAAAATCCGTAGCCCTTGCGCCTTTGGCTTTCGTCGCGGATGAACACTCCGATTTCGGCGCGCCCTTCGTCAACGCGGCCATGGTGAACATCTCCAACGACCTTTTCGCCGATTTTTATTAGGTACTGAAAAACAGCGTCCTCGCCCTTCGGATCAAGTTCCTCGCGGACCTTTTCCATGTCGATAGCCCAGCCGCTTTCGTTCCAGTGGCGATAAAAATACGGCGCGTCGCTCGATGTTGCTCTGATTAGCGTCAAACCGTTTCGCATGAGTTCCACGCTGGAAAGCATACCGGATTGTCGGTTCGCGCGCAAGGCCGCGCGTCGAGCTGCGTCTTCCTAGAGTTTCAGCGCCACGGCGCGCGCCTCTGCGGCAAGATAAAACGACCCGGCGCATAGCGCCGGCAAGCCTTTTTCCCGACTTTGCGAAAGCGCAAGCCTAGCCGCTTCTACCACATCGGGAACAAGAACGGTTTTGTCCGCGCCGCCTTCGCAAAAGGCTTTGTAGATTTCGTCCGGAGCGCTGGCCTTGAACGCGCCCGGCGTGGTAATGATTATTCTGGAGAAAAACGGCAATAGCATTTGCGCCATCGCTTTCACGTTTTTGTCGAGCGCGCAACTGAACAAAAGCAATCCTCCCATGCCGTAAAGCGAGCAAAAAGTTTGAGCGCAAAGCGAAACGCTTTCCGGGGTATGCGCGCCGTCAAGTATAAATGGCGGATCGTCGACGACCTTTTCAAAGCGAGCTGGGATTTTAGCCTGCGCTAGGCCCCGCGCGATTACGCCGTCGGCGATTTCGGGAAAGGCGATTTTTACGGCCTTGACAGCAAGGCCGGCGTTTTCAGCCTGCACGGCGCCCGGCGTTGGTATCGAAAGATCGAGTTTTTGGTTGTTCGCGCCGCTTAGCGCGAGGGTAAAATCCGTGCCGCCCGTATGCAGGCGAATGTTTTCGATGCTAGCGATTTCAGGAAAATAAAGAAACGAGCTGTTTTTTGCATTTGCGCGATCCCTAAAAACTTCCAGCGCCTCTGTGCGCTGCCGGGCGACGAGAACGGGCTTGCCGGGCTTGATGATCCCGGCTTTTTCCCCGGCAATTTCCGCTATCGTGTTTCCGAGCCAGGCGGTATGCTCAAGCTCGATAAGAGTGATCACGGAAACAAGCGGATCCACGATGTTCGTGCAGTCAAGCCGTCCTCCCATGCCTGTTTCCACGACCAGCGCATCGCAACGGCCTGAGCGCGCGCACAAAAAATAAAACAGCGTTAAAAGCTCGAAATAGGTAGGGCCTTCGCCTTCGGCGCATGTTGGGTCGAAAAGCCGCGCTTTTGAGGCCGGCAATTTGACCTCGACGATCTCGCGCAATTCGTCGCCGGCGGCGCAGTACACGGAATCATCGAAAAACGCATTGCCAAGGCTTACGCGCTCGCGGGAATCGCTTACATGCGGGGACATATAGCGCGCCACGCGCAATCCCTGCGCCTCAAGGATCGAAGAGATCATCGCCGTAACGGATCCTTTGCCCTTGGAACCGGCCATGTGAATGGAAGGCGCGCATTTTTCCGGGTTGCCGGCAAGCCCCGCAAGGATCTCCGTGCGATCAAGCCTGTAGCTTTTCGCGATTGAATGGCCTCTTTCAAAATTCGCGAATTCCAAAAGCCATGAAAAAATTTCGCCCGACGACGAAAAACGTTTGCGCGAGTCGCTCACTTTAAAGAATCCCCCGTTATTTTATTTTCCAAATGCCGAAACTTTGCGCCGCCATCCGCGCGCGGCCTTGCGAAAGGCTGCAATCGCCCAGCGAAAAAAGCGGCGCGGCGTTTTCCGCCGTAATTGCCTTGCCGAGTTCCGCGCTGGCCTCCTTCGCGCCGGGGTTTATCGCCAAAAGTAGCGATCCCCTGCGATAAACAAAGGGCAGGCGTGATTTTTCGGCAAAAATTATTTGCAAGTTTGGCCGCGCCTGCAAGTCCGGCTCGGCATGACGCAGGCGCAAAAGCGCTCGCAAGGTGTTTAACAGCGAGCCGGGATCGAGCTCGGCGGCTTCCACGGTCGGCGCGTCCTTGGCATCGTCCACCGACAGATAAAGTTTTTCCGAGGATGCGCTCGAAAAGCCCAGATTTTTTCCTGAGTTCCATTGCATGGGACTGCGCGCGCCGGTGCGGTCGTAGCCGCCTTCCTTCGTGTCAAGGCGAAGATAGCGCATGGCGATTTCGTCGCCGTAATACAGAAAGGGCGCGCCGGGCATCGTAAAGATAAAGGCAAAGCTCAGCGCAATCTCCTGCGGCGAAAGGCTAAGGCGCAGGCGCGGCATGTCGTGGTTGCCGGTGATAAGGCTTATAACGCCCAAGTTTTTCGTCGCCTCGTAATGCGGCAGGTATTCGTCGAGAAAGCGGCGAATGTCGCCGGAGCCGCCTTTTTTGAAAAAACTATTGTCAGGGCCGGTTGGGTTAAGCTCCTTGTCCATGCTGTAATCGCGCACGAGGCTGTTGTACGCGCCGCCGTTAAAGTGCAAAAGGAAATCGGCGTGGAAACCGGCCGGGATTGATTTTTCCGGGCAGCCCCATTCCGCGACGATAATCGCCTCGGGGTATTCGCTGTCGAGCATCGCGCGAATCTCGCGCCAAATCGCGCAGGTTCCGCTACAGTCCTCGTCGTCCAGTTTTACTAGCGATCCGGCCATGTCAACGCGGAAGCCGTCGCAGCCTAGATCCAGCCAAAAGCGCATGACGTCTTTTAATGCCTCGCGCGTGGCCACGCAATCAGGGTGATCCATGGGGAGCTGCCATTTTTCGGCAGGATTCAAAAAGCCGTAGTTCAGCGCCGGCTGGCTCTTAAAAAAATTCACCATGTACGATCCGCTTCGATCCGCCTCGCCCGAAATCATTCTTAGCGCGCCGCCCCATTCGATCCAGTTGTCCGTCCAGATGTAGCGGTTCGCATACGCGCCTGGGCGCGCCTTTTTGCTTTGCGCGAACCATTCGTGCTCTTCGGAAGTGTGCCCGGCTACCAAGTCCAGAATTACGCGCATGTTGCGTTTATGCGCCTCGGAAAAAAGACGCGCGAGGTCGGCGTTAGTTCCATAGCGCGGCGCGACCTTTTTGTAGTCCCGCACGTCGTAGCCTGCGTCCTTAAAGGGCGAATCGAAGCAGGGGTTCAGCCACAGCGCGTTGCATCCAATGGAAAGAATGTAATCAAGTTTTTGCGTGATCCCTTCGATGTCGCCTATTCCGTCGCCGTTCGAGTCGTAAAATGATTGTGGATAAATCTCGTAGAAAATCGCGTTCTCAAGCCACTTGCTCATTATGCCGAGCCTCCTTCCTTGCCTTTGCGTGATTGTATTGCGCAAAGGGGCTTTGGATCAAGGGCCAATCCGCCGCAGGCGGATTGGCCTCGGAGTTTTGAGGCGGGCTTTAGCCCGCCTCAAAACTCCACGTATGTATGCGTCGCCTATATGCGGCGGGACGTGGGGCGGGCGTCGCTCGTAGGGAGGATGCGCGGCGCTCGCCAGTGGCGGAAATCCTCGGGATGCGCTATGATGACCTTGTATGACGACCGACGAAAAATTTGACTATTGGCTGGAATTGGCCCAGTACGATCTTGACTCAGCCAGCGCGATGTTTTCGTCGGGGCGCTGGTTCTACGTGGCTTTCATGTGCCAGCAGTCGATCGAAAAGCTATGCAAAGGACTGTATACGGCCTATCTTGACGATAATGTGCCGAGAACGCACAACATAAGGCAAATTTTTCTGCGCTTCTCGGACAAACTGCCAACTGAGGCCGACAATGACATGTGCGCGATATTTGAT
>WRAL01000115.1 GCA_009780285.1 Treponema sp. | reverse complement strand
AGGCTTCACGCCCTTTATCACGCCGGACATCGCGCGGACGGAGATTCTCGAAGGCATAGGCTTTAATCCCCGAGGGCCGGAATCGAACGTCTACGCGCTTGAGGGCGAGGACGCCTGCCTGGTCGGCACGGCGGAGATCACGCTGGGCGGCTATTACGCGGGCGAGATCCTGGCCAAGGAAAGCCTGCCCATACGCATGGCCGGGCTTTCGCACTGCTTCAGGCGCGAGGCCGGGGCCGCCGGCCAGTTTTCCAAGGGCCTTTACCGCGTGCACCAGTTCACCAAGCTGGAAATGTTCGTCCTTTGCGCGCCGGAGGACTCGGAACGCCTGCACGGGGAGCTGCGCGCCATCGAGGAGGAGATTTTCGCCGGCCTGGAAATCCCCTTCCGCGTCGTGGACACCTGCACCGGCGACCTTGGCGCGCCGGCCTACCGCAAGTGGGACCTGGAGGCCTGGATGCCCGGCCGCGGCGACTGGGGCGAGGTAACCTCGACCTCCAACTGCACGGACTACCAGTCGCGCAGGCTCAACGCGCGCTTCAAGGACGACGACGGCAAAAACAAGTTCGTCCACATGCTTAACGGCACGGCGATCGCGATCTCGCGCGCCATCATCGCGGTTCTGGAAAACCACCAGCGCGCCGACGGCTCCGTGGCGATCCCCGCCGCCCTCGTTCCCTACGTGGGGTTTGGGGAGATTAGAAGGAAGGCGTAGCGAAAGGCCGCTTGGCGCAAAACCATCGGCGTTGCATTCCAATGGGAAGGGGGACGACGATGAACGAATCGACGAGGGAATCGATAAGGTTTTTCACCGGCGCGGACTATTTGGTCGTCAATAATTTATTGTGGGCGAATAAGATTAACCTGCGCAGGGGAATCGAGGCCGCGCATCGCAACAACGCGGGCGTAATTCGCGAGGCGATGGAAATGACTCCTGAGGTTCGTTGGGGCGTACCCAAGGAAGAGGGAGAAAAATTGCTCGAAGCCTATAGACGCAGAACGCCCGATGAAATTACTGAAGCCTCGGAAGCTAAAATTATCGAAACGGCGATAAACGACATACGCACCATATGCGATTCAATGCGGCCCGCGGACAGCGAAATGACGCTCTACAGGAACGTGGAAGAAGAGCACGCCATCAAGGAATTAACCGTAGGCAAGGAAGTTGATTTGCTGGGGCTAACTTCGACGAGCAGCACAGGCCAAAAAATTGACTACGGAAATGGCTCCTTTAAAACAGCATTCTGCATTTACGAAATTAAAATTTCCGTAGGCCTGCCGGTCCTTATAGTCGAAAACGATTATCGAGAGGAAAACGAAGTGATCTTGCCGCCAATGAGATACAGAATTTCAGGCACTCGCGACAATGGCAAGATTGCCGCGCTGGAAGCCATAAAACCGCTTGACATTAGTTTGATAATAAAAAATGCAAAAATGGCATTGAATATCAGAAATTGAGCAAAGCGCAAACGGCAATGCAAGGCTGAATATTTAGGGCCAGGATCAAGGGACCTGCGCGCTCAGACCCACAACCTAAAACCTCTGGACAAGGCGCATGGGCGCCTTGCCCAGAGGTTTTTCCTACAGAAGAGCGGCCTTTCTTGAAAAAGCCCAGCGCGTATGCCCTGCGGCCACGGATCAAAGGCCCTAGGCCGAAATGCCGCGAGGCGCCTCGTCGTTAAAAAAGCCGTCCTTCCAGTTAAAGCGGCTCGCGCCGGGCAGGGCCTCGCCCCTTTCCACGGCGCGCATCAGATCCCGGTACTCGCGCTTTTTAAGGGGAAGGCCGCTTAGGTCGATGAGGAAGCGGCGAAAGCCGGCCTCCTTCAAAAATTCCACCTTGTCGATTATAGAAAAAGGCCGCTGGGGATAGACCTTGGAGCCCTCGCCCTCCCCGCCCACCAGGAGGAAGCCCTCGTCGCGGCCGTCGGCGAAGGTCTTGAAATCGTAGCGGGCGCTAAGGTCGGCGCGGATGCGGTACAGGGTCGGGTGCGCGAAGATCGGCACGAAAACCCGCTCGCGAAGGGCGGCGCCCTGCTGGCAGGAGCGGTCGAGGTTTTGCCTGTTGTTCTCGAAGGGCGAGACGAAGCCCCAGGCGCCGTTGGCGGCCAAAAACGAAAGCGCCCAGGCGTTAAGGCCGTAAAGCCAGGGGCCGGAAATCACGCGCGCCTCGGGGCCCAGGGCTTTAAGGATGGGAAAATGGCCCATGTTGTTGGCCACGAAGCGCCGGTAGCCCAGGTCGAAAAGCTCGCGCGTCTCCTCCTCGACGGCCCGCGCGTCGGCCTGCGGGAAAAAAGGGTCCAGCGAGATAATCACGTCCTCCGGCCTAAAGGGAAGGGCGCCTTCGCCCTCGATCAAACGCCGCGCGTTGCGCCGCGTAAGTTCCAGCATGATCTTCGCAGGCCTTGCGGACTGGACTATGTACATGTCCTCTATGCGCGAGAGGGCCACGTAAAGGCCCTCGGGAAAGGCTTCCCTCGCGTCGCGCGCCGCCGCGGCCCGCGCGCCGCCGGGCTTTCGGCCGGCCTGCGCCGAGGCGGAGCTTTCCTTAAATTCGACGCGAGGCTCCGGCGCCTTTTCATGGCCCGGCGGGCGGCCGCCCCTGGATTCGTCGGAGGTGATCGGCTTGTAGCGCCTGGCCGCGCCGCGCCGCTGGATCAGATAGGCGCGATCGCCGGCCTCGAAGCCGTCGGGAATCGAGATCCAGTAGCCGCTTGCCTTCGCGCCGGCCACGGTTTCCCTCGCCGCCTCGACGACGGCCAGCTTGCAGGGAGCGCGCGCCGAGTCGTCCTTTTTGTGCAGGCGCGCCGAGTCTCCGGGCGAAGGCGGCGCGTCGGCAAGGGCCGCGTCATTCCAGGCGGCGGCGGAAACGAAGCCAAGCCTGTTTCCCTCAGGCCCGCGCGCCTTTAAAAGCTCGCCCAGCGCGATGCCCGTGCCGCCGTCCTGATCCGGGCTGAGCCAGGACGAGCCGCAGGAGGCGCAGTCGCGGGTATCGCAGGTCGCGCAGTCGCCGCAGGAATGCTCCGGCCGGCTCATCTTGGGCGCGTCGAAATAAAAGCGGCTTTTGCCCCGCGCGAAGTCGCCCAGAAGGATTTTCCGGCCCTTTTCCATGGCGCGCGATACCTTTTCGCCGCCCGGATCGCCGGGGTTTTCCAGCGCCGCGTCCAAAACAAGCCTGTAGGCCGAAACCACGGCGCCGACGTACTCGGCGCTTTTCATCCGGCCCTCGATCTTTATCGCGTTGATCCCGGCCTCGGCGAGATCCGGCAGCCTGTCCAAAAGCTGCAAATCCGCCGGGCTGAAGTAATAGCCGCCGTCCGTGTCGCCCGATTTGTAAAGGCGCCGGCAGGCCTGGGCGCACATGCCCCGGTTCGCCGACTTGCCGCCCAGATAGCTCGTGAACAGGCAGAGGCCTGAAACGCTTACGCAGAGCGCGCCGTGGACGAAAACCTCAAGCTCGACGTTCGTCCCCGCCCGCGCGTCCTTAAGCTCCTCCAGCGAAAGCTCGCGCGCGAGGACGGCGCGGGAAACGCCGTGCCGGGAAAGCGCGTTGCAGCCGGCGGCCGAGGCGACGTTCATCTGCGTCGAGGCGTGCAGCTTCAGATCGGGAAACTGGGATCGCGCCATCGCCACGACCCCGAAATCCTGCACGATAAGCGCGTCCGGGCCGACGCGGGAAAGGTAGCGCAGAAGCTGGTACATCCGGTCCGACTCGCGCTGCTCGAAAACGGTGTTCACCGTAACGTAGGCCTTTTTCCCCATCCGCCGCAGCGCGCGAAGCGCCGCCTCGAAGCGCGCGTAGGTGAAGTTCGAGCTTCTCATGCGCGCGTTGAAGCTTTTTAGCCCGAGATAGACCGCGTCCGCGCCCTCCCCCGCCGCCGCGTCCAGGGCCTCGGGGGATCCGGCCGGAGCAAGAAGTTCCACTGTCATCTCAGGGGGCGCCTATTCCGAAAGGATGCGGATTATCGCGGCGGCGGAATCCGCGGCGATCATGGCCTTGCGCTTGTCGGCGCTTTTAAAGAGCTGGCTTACCTCGGCGAGAAACTGCAGGTGCGGGCCGGTTTTTTCCACCGGGGAAAGGGTCATGATGAAAATCCTGCAGGGCTCCTTGTCCAGCGAGTCGAAGTCCACCGGCGCGTCGGAAACCCCGATGCAGGCGACGAGGTCCTCCACGCTCGAGGTTTTTCCGTGCGGGATCGCGATGCCGTGCTTCATCCCCGTGGACATTTTCGTCTCGCGATTCATCACGGCGGCCAGCGCCGCCTTTTTGTCCGATATTTTTCCCGACCTGACAAGTATGTCAAGCAGCTCGCTTATGATCTCGTCCTTCGTGGCGCCTTTCAGGTGAAGGCAAACGGTGTCTTCCGTGAGTACCGACTTCAAATTCATGCGTACAGTCTAAGGGGCGCCGGGGGAAAAGTCAAGGCGCCGGCAAAAAAACCGCGAACTCGCTTCCCCGGCCAAGCTCGCTCCGCGCCTCGATGCGCCCGCCGTGCGCCTCGGCGATCGCCGCCGCGATCGCCAGCCCGATTCCGGCGCCTCCGGTGGCGCGGCTGCGCGACCTGTCGGCGCGGAAAAAGCGCTCGAAGACGTGGGGCATATCCTCCGGGGAAATGCCGGCGCCGGTGTCGCCCACGGTCGCGACGTACCGCGCTCCCTCGCGCCGGAGCGCCACCGTTATGCGCCCGCGATCCGTGTACTTGACGGCGTTCGAAAGAAGGTTTACGAAAACCTGCCTGAGCTTGTCGGAATCGGCGATAATCGGCGCCTCGCAAAGGTCCGGCTCGAGGGAAACGCCCTTGGCCCGCGCCGAGCGCTCGAACTGGCCGGCCACGTCGGCAAGGAGCGCGCCCAGGTCGAGCCGGGCCAGGGAAAGCTCCGGCCCCTCGCGCTCGATCATCGAAAGCCGGCCGAGATCCCCCACCAGCGAGGAAAGGCGGCGGATTTCCTCGTGGCAGCTCGCCAGTCTTTCGGGGGAAGGCTCCCAAAGGCCGTCCATCATCGCCTCGACGTTCCCCTGCAAGGCGGCCAGCGGGGTGCGAAGCTCGTGCGCGACGTCGCTTGTCAGGCGCTTCTGCCTTCTGTCGCCCTCGTCAAGGGCCCGCGCCAGGTGGTTTATCGAGCGCGAAAGCTCGCCCAGCTCGCGCGTGCGCTGTCCCTCCGGCACGCGCGCCGACCAGTCGCCGCCGGCTATTTTCAGCGCCGCGCCCGAGGCCTGGAGGATCGGCCGGGAAAGCGCGCCTGAGAGGATCGCGGCGATCGCGGCGCTCAGCGCGGCAAGGACGATCCCGGCGACAAGAATTAAGGCCCGCAGGGAGCCGGCGAAGGCGGCCTGGCTTTCGTCCAGGAAAAAGGGCGCGCTGGTTTCGACCAGGACGCGGCCCACGGGAATTCCGTCGTACTCGATGGGAAATTCCAGCCGTCGGTACCGGCCGTCCGGCGCTTCCGGCGCGCGGGGCATGCGCCCTCGCATTCCCATCCCGTGCATTCCCATCCCGTGCATGCCCATCGCCATGCCGCCCATGCGACCGTCGT
>WRAL01000114.1 GCA_009780285.1 Treponema sp. | reverse complement strand
TTTTCGAAAGCCAGTCCTTCGCCTTCGCCTCGTCAAGCCTGATCTGCCTTTCTTCCGCTTCTATAGGGTGGTAGTGCCCTAGCTCGTCTAAGGTCTTGCCGTCCCTGGGGCTTTGCCTGTCCATAACCACGATGCGGTAGTAGGGGCGCTTTTTGCTGCCGAACCTCTTGAGTCGTATCCTGACGCTCATCATTCCTCCTGGAAAACAGTGCGCCGCGCTGGGCGCGGCTTTTAGGCATCATACGAGAAAGCGGCTATTTGGTCAAGCGGGGGAGGCCGCGCGGCCTTTGGGATCAAGGGCCTTTGATCGCGGCACGGAGTGCCGAGGCCCCCTGCGCCCCGCCGCGCGCGGGTCCTCGGTCATGTCGCTGCGCTCCGAGGCCAAGTCGCCGTAGGCGACTTGGCCCGCCCTCTGCGCCCGCGCGCGGCGGGGCGCAGGGCATACGCGGTGGGCTTGAGCAAGAAAGGCCGCTCTTCTATAGGAAAAATCTCCGAGGAAGGCGCTCCTGCGCCTTGCACGGAGATTTTAGGTTGTCGGGCCTTAATGCGTGGAGTTTCGCTTCGGGCTAAAGCCCGAAGCGAAACTCCGAGGCCAAGTCGCCGCAGGCGACTTGGCCCGCCCTCTGCGCCGGTGCGCCTGCCGGCCGCAGGGCATACGCACCGGGCTTTAGCCCGAGGGATCTTTGTGTGGAGAGGCCGCTCTTCTGTAGGAAAAACCGCTGGGCTTGGATGCGCACCGCGCTATTCGTCCCCTGGGTTTTTTACTTCGATATTTAGCCTGAAACCTAGGGTCAGGGTGATCCCCGGCATGGGATAGGCGGAAAAGGATTCGTAGGCGGCGTTGAGGATGTTCCTCAGGGATGCGAAAAGGACGGCGCCGTCCCAAAGGTTTTGATTGAACGTGGCATTGGCCACGACGCTGGGATCGACGACGATGCGGTTCCTGGGGTCGGCGTGGTTTTGCGAGCGGTATTGCAGCGAAAGTAAAAGCGAGGTCGACGGCCAGCGCAACTCGAGGCCGGCGCCGACGACGTGCGTCGGGCTGTAGGGAACGCGGAAGTTTTCGCCATCCGACAATAGCCGGCTGTGCAGGAACTGGTAGCTGCCCCGAAGGGCGACGGCAGGGCCGGCCTCGCCCAGGCTCAGGGTTAGTGCCGGGCGGAAGTCGGCGCCGGCGAAATAGGCCGCGCCGATATTTTCCGGCCTCCAGCGCCGTCCGCCGGAAGTCGTCCAGCGGATAAGGTCGATGGCGTAATGCCCGAAGATGCCTGCGGAAAAGGAAAATGCCCCGCCGAACAAAAAATCGCCTATAAGGTCCGCGCCCCATCCGTCTTCCGGATCGAGGTCGGGATTGCCGGTCATGGAATTGTCGGGGCTGCGGTAATACAGGTCGTCAAAGGAAGGAAACTGAAAGGAGCGAAAGTAATTGTGTTTTAGGGCAATGGCCTCGCTCGCCTGCCAACGTATGCCGGCCTTGGGGATGGCCGCGATCCGCTTCGTGTCGGTAAGGCCCTTGAGGGAAGCGACGACGAAAAAGCGCGGCGAAAGGCGGTACTCGCCGGTAACGTGGGCGCCGCCGAAATGCGCGGTTTTTTCAGGCTCGAGATCGACGGGATTCCCTGAATCGACGTGCAGAAAATGCCAATGGATGCCGGAAAGCAGGGAAAGCTCCGGCGCCGGGTACCAGTTCCAGCGGCTTATCGCCATGACATAACGGTCCCGGCCGGAAATTATCGCGCCGTAATTGTTAAACGATAAACGATAGGCAAGGGAAGCCTCGGTTTCGAGGTCGTCCCTAAAGGCCGTCGGCGCGGAAAACGAGGCGCTGCCGGAAAGTACGGTGTCCGTCGCAAGCACCGTTCCCACGGAATTCATCGTTATGGGAAAATTGCGCCTTGCGTGATAGCCTGATGTAGTGACAATGATTTTTGCGTCATTCGGAAGGCCGAACGCCAGCCGTAGCTCCCCGCCTCCGTCGATTACCTCGTTGCTGATCCTGCGGCGGGCAAAGCCGAAGTCGTCCCTGTACAGATAGCGGTTGCCTGCAATGTTGCCGAAGACCGAGGCCCTAAAGGCAAAGTTTTTGAACGCGCGGCCGGCGAAAATGCTGAGGGACTGCATGTCAAAAAGATCCTCGAAATCAGGCCCGCCTATCTCCGTGGCCGGATGCCTAAGGTTGTGTTTTCCAGGCATGTAGCCGGTGTTGGAAAACACAAAGCCTAGGCTAAGGTTTTCGCTCTGCTTGCCTATGGTGATAATATTGATAACGCCGCCCGGCGCGCTCCAGATATTGTGCTGGGTGTCGGAACCTCCGTAGATCACCTCGATGCGCTGGACGTTTGCCAGGTCGATTTGGCTCATGTCGAAACCGCCTGAGCGAAGGGAGTTGACAGGAATCCCGTCCACCAGAATCGTGATGCGGCTGGTGTCGAAACCCCTCATGCTTAGCGACGCGCGGTTGCCGTAACCGCCCTGCCGGGTAACGCTCATGCCTATTTCTTCCTCGAGAAGGGCGGCCAGATCCCGCGCGCCGCTCCTTTCGATGCGGTCCCTTTCGATAACCTGCGTTTGGGCAGTCGTTTCCGGCGTTCCGAAAACGACTATGCCCGTCGCGTCCTCTCCAAAATCGATAAAATCATTGACATCCATTTCGGCGTCAGGCTCGGAGGAAAAGAGTCTCGCGACGACGATAATGGATAACAATGCCGTTGACATAAATGGCAGGCTCTTCATCCCGGCCGCCTACTTTTGCCTTTCCTGCGGGAAAACGATTCCCCAGTCTATCCACTCGGCGTCGTTCTTGACGCTGAAGGCGTCGAGGGCCTCCTCCAGCGTGCGGCGCTCCACGTGGTAGATTTTTTCCGAAAAAAGCGCGACGAGGTCCACGGCATTCGCCATCTGCGCGGTATCCTCGTCGATCACCCGAAAGTAGATGCCGAAAAAAGGCTTTTCGCCGGGGGCCAGCCCTTGCGGAAGCCAGAAGTCCGGATCGGAAAGCCAGCCAGGATCGCCGCCCTTGAAGTATTCGATTACGATCGCGCCGCGTTTTAGGTCGCCGTTAAATATGTTAAGGGCGCGAACAAGGCCGATGTAACTCATGCTGCCGTAATCGTCGTAGGGGCCTCCGTCGTCGTACATAAGCACGAAGTCATTTTCGCCGGGGCTTATGCCGGAGTGCCAGGCGGTCGGCGGGTCGGCGGCCATATCCGGGAAGAGCTCTTTTGCGCGGGCGAGGGAACGGGCCCTGAAATCGCCCCAGGGGAGGATGAAATAGCCGTCGTAGGTGGCCCAGGCGCCCTGTAAAAAAGCCATCCTTTCGGCAAAGATCGCGTCGCCCGGCCTGTAGGATCCGGTTTGGTCGGCGCCGCCAAGCGTTCCGTAGTCGCAGGAAAACAAGAGAAGCAGGGCGAACAAGAGGCCGGCCCTTGCATGTTTGATCATGGCAATCTCCTTAACGGTTTCCGGGTTTCCGCAAAGGAAACCCGGAATGAGAGCGCAAGCTACTCGACGGTTACGACAAAGTCCGGAAGGAAGCTGAAAACATCATTGTGGGTAGGGGCGCTGGTGTTAGGCCTTCCGGGCAGGTCCTTGGTTTTCTCGCTGTCAAGCTCGTCGCCAAACCAGCTTTGCCGGATTCGGCCTTCGGTAAAGGCATGCGTTCCGGCGGCCAGGCCCCCTGTAACGGTGATTGTGTTGCTTGTGGCAAGCTGATATTGCGGGCTTCTTCCCCTGTATTCGGTTTCCGATGCCGTGTAGCGCACTACCGTCGCGGTGCTGCCCAAAGCAGGATTGTAGATCGTCGAAAGTTTATGCACCGGCAAGGTTATCCCCCTAAAATCAATGGTAAAGTTTTGCCCGGGGGACGGCTTTTCCGGCGTTACCGTTATTTCAATTTTCCGCGCGTTGATCACGGTGTAGTAAAACCGGCTTTTGTCCTGGGCATCGACGACCCGCACGCCGATAATGTTCTGCGTGTTTTTAAGCTGCAGGATGTATTCTCCGCCGCTTTCGGCGACGGTATCGCCGTTGAGCGTAACTTCCATTTCCTTCGCTCCTTCGGCGGAAACCTTTATAGGCCAATCCCTGCCGTCCCCGGTGAAATACACCGTGTCGTAGGGATTGCGTATGCCGGTATCGACGACGATTTCGATATCCGAAGTGTTTTCATCCTTTACGCTGAAAATAACGTAGCCGACGTTTACCTCGGAAATCGCTTCGAATTTAGGCGTGCGCTGTCCGGCGTTTGGATGGGTAAATTCGGCGTAGGTAACTTGAACTACGGCGATGCCGGGCTTTGTCGCAGTGATTATGGGATGGTTGATCGTCGCTCCGGGATTGGCGCCGTTGTGATTCTCCGCATCAATGGTCTTTTCATCAATGGAAATCACCTCAGCGCCGGCGACGATCTCAAAGTTGAATATCGGGTAGTACAGATCGTTATTGCTCATGTGGGTGATTCCTTCCGGCACTCGCCTGGGAAAAAACGTTGTCTCGCCGCCTACCTCCAATTCCCTAAAATGGTATTGAAGCCAAAGATCGTTGGCAAAATCGTCGGGGATTTCTTCGACCGCGTTAGGCGCGTAGCGGAGGAAAAGGTCCGGCTTTTCCGTCTCCTCGATATGGTTGTCAGGCTTAGGCAGGGGAGAATCGGGGGCGACGCAGGCGAAGAACAGGCCCAGGGCCAAGAGCGGCGACAGGGAGAGCTTTCTTCGCGCGGAGAACGCTTTTCCAAAACGAACGCGGGGGACGGGTTGCTTGAATAGGGACATGTGGATTCCTTTCGAGGGGAACAGGGAATCGAGCGGATGCGATTTGCCGGCCAGGCGCCATGGACGGGAATGCTTCGTGTTGATATTGGCATCGACCTTTCCCAAGCTCTTTCCTCGGAGCTAAGAAAAATACCGGAACCTAGGGAACCGGCGCATACCAAAGTCTCCTGGCTTAATGGCGCGCGGCGTCCCGCGCCTTCCGTCGGCCTTCCCATCCGCTTCGCGGACAGTGGCTGCAATCGACGGAATCTTCCATGTCACAGTTACGGGAATAGCGGGGGATTTGCACCCCACTTCCTTTGAAATATGCAAGGGAAGGCTAGCATGTTTTGGGGGAAATGTCAAGCTGGGGCCTCGCGGCCTTTTGTTTCTTAGGCCTTTGATCCGTGGCCCCCTGCGCTCCGCCGCGCGCGGGACCTCGGTCATGTCGCTGCGCTCCCAATGCCCTCGGCGCCCGCGCGCGGCGGAGCGCAGGGCATACGCGTGGGGATCTTTGTAAAGAAAGGCCGCTTTTCTGTAGGAAAAACCGCTGCTCAAGGCGCCCATGCGCCTTGAGCAGCGGTTTTAGGTTGGTTGGGATTTACTCTTTGGGCAACTAGGCGTGGAGTTTACAGGCGGGCTTTAGCCCGCCTGTAAACTCCGAGGCCAAAGCGCCGTAGGCGCATTGGCCCGCCCCCTGCGGCCAGCGGGCGCGCTGCCACGCTCGGTCATGGCGCTGCGCGAATGCCCTCTCGCGGCAGCGCGCCCGCTGGCCGCAGGGCATTCGCGGTTGGCATATTGGGCTAGAGGCCGCTCTTCTATAGGAAAAACCGCCGGGCGCTGCCCGGCGGT
>WRAL01000113.1 GCA_009780285.1 Treponema sp. | reverse complement strand
TTGGCATGTCGCCCATCGCCATCGAGCGCGTTATCTCGCTGTTCAGCGCCGCTATGCGCGATGTTACATCGTTGACGCGATCCACGGTCATTTCGATCTCGGCGTTCGCCTGGGCCTGCAACCCGGAAAGCCCATGAAAGCGGTTGTGTATGCCGTCGATCAAAGTCCGCCCGCGCTCGACCACCGCGGTGCGCGGCGCCGTGCTGGAGGGAAACATCGAAAGCTCCTGCCAGGAATCCCAAAAGGCGTCCATGTTCGAACGGATGGAATTCTCGCCCGGCTCCATGTAGAGCCTTTCCATCATGCGAACGTAGGGATCGCGCGCGGCCCAAAAGCCCTGGCTTGCGGACTGCGCGATTATGCGCCGGTCCAAAAGCTCGTCGCGCGCCCTTTCGATCCGCTCGACGATGGCGCCCTGGCCGATCTGGCCGGCGGTTTCCGCGCGGTTAAGGTGCGGCATGTAAATAGGCTCGAAGGTTTTCATTTCAACCCGCTGCCTGGAAAAGCCCGGAGTGTTGATATTGGAAAGATTGTGCCCGGTGACATGCAGCGCGGTCTGATGCGCCTGCACCCCGCGCTTGCCAATCTCAAGCCCGGAAAAAGTTGACGTCATGCTTCCTCCTTGAAAAACGTCGAAAAATCTTCAATAGAATTATTCGGAAAATTCAGTTTCCAAATAAATAAGTCCATATGTACGCGCGCCTAGAAGCGCTGATTAAGAACCATGCTCCTCATGTCGCCTGAGGCCTGAGTCCCGCGCGGCGAGTAGGTCTTCGCGTTGCGCGAGGGAAAAGCCGCCTCGAAAAAGCCCGCCATCGTGGCGCGCGCGCCGGCTATGTAGCCCATGAGAGTCTCGCCCGAGGCGCGAACCCGCAGGGTTTCCATTTTAAGCGCGCGATACGCGTCGGAAAGGTCCCTGCGCTGATCCCCCGGGAGTCGCGCGGCAAAGGCGTAAAACCTCGCGGCCCCGGCGCTTTCCGCGTCTTCCCCGGCCCAGCGCGCGTCGTTCGCAGGAAAAAGCGCCTCGCGCTCGCGCTCAAGCTTGGCAAGGCGAGCGCCCATCTCGTCCAGCTCGGCGAAGCGATCCTCGAAATCCGTCCAGTCCCGGCTTACGATAGAGTCGTGAATCGTGCTTTGAAGGCCGCCGATCCGCTTTACAAGCTCGCTTTCCCGCAGAAGAATGTCCCTGCACCTTTCAAATTCCATACCGCCAGGCTCCTTTGCCCGCGCCAAGATTTCCGGCGCGGAGATGTAAGCAGATTATCGGCTTGAGGGGGGCAAAACTTAAACCTCGATGGAGAGGAGGAACCCAGCCGCATCGAAGGCTGAGCGTTGCGAAAAGGGAAAAAAGCCGGCACACTGTTGGCAAGGAGCGATCCATGCAAAAAACCGAAACCATGACGCTTGACGAGACATTCGCCATATTGCGAGAAGCCTATGCGCTACAGGATGCCGGGGACAGGGAGGGATCAATGCGTCTTACAAAGACGATTCCCCTTCCACCTTATCTAGCAAAAATGGCCAAGGAAAAAGTGGGAGTGGAGTACCTTCTGAACAGCGGCTGGAACCTAGGGAAGCAATGAATAAATCCCGATGCCGGGATTTATTCATTGCTACTTAACCGTTTCTACGGAACAAAGTGGAGTAGAAACAAAGGGAAGCGCTGACTTCCTTATTAAATCAGCGCTTCCCTGGCCGACGCGGATGCGGAATTTGGACCCGACTGGCTTACTCGATAGAGTCTTCTGGGCTGTTGTTTCCATAAACGCAGGGCGGAAAGGTTTCGCCACCAAGGGCAAGGAAGGGGAAGGCCGCGTTTCATACGAGAAAGGCATAGCCGAGGCCATGTCCGCCTTCCGGGACGCGCTGGCCACCGCCGACTCCAAGACGATCGTCCTTGCCGAATACACCTTCCTCTTGCAGGAGCTGCATTTTTGCGACAAATCCGACAAGGATGCCTTCGGCAGCCTTTCCCAGGCGATACGGAGCTTTGACGACGCGTTCCTCTGCCTGGAAGCGGTGGATGATACGGCCGGATACAAGGTCGTGGACAAAGCCTTTCCGCGCAATCCCGAATACCGCGTGCGGGGCTTCCCCAAGGACGCGTTCCACATCGCCTGCATCGCGCATGGAACAAGGCTTCGCAATGTCCTTCGATCCCCCGGCATAGATTCAATGGAAAAAGAGCTTCTCAAACTGCGCCTCGCCAATTTGCCCGCGGCGCAGGACAGCCATAGCGGCAAGCAAAAGCGGGCCTTGGCCGGCTGAGCCAAGGCGTTCCGCGTTTTGTCAAATTATTTTACGCAAAGCATCCCAAGCATAATCCCAGCGGATTCGCTCCTGTTCCAGCCTGACTCGCTGGCCCCAGGCATTGTGTTTTAACGATTGAAAAAGAGAGCGCTCGGCGTCTGTAAGCAAAGGCAGCTCCGCCGTGGGGCTTTGACTCTTTTCCTCCACCCATAAATCACGGTGATTAAAAAGCGTGCCCTCGTCCATTAGAACGGTTTCAAGATTAGGCAGGTACGATCTTGCGCGATGTAAGATGGCAAAGCCGTGGGTGTCAATGTCTCCCCAGTAAACGGTCCGCGCGCGATGCAGCCAGGGAATGTTTGCGAGAACATCGACGCCGTATCCAAGCCCCATAATCACTGCGGAATTTTTTATGTCGTCAAAGGCAAGCGCCGTTTGAATATTTTCGACAATAAATACCATGCCAAAATCAATGCCAAGATTGGCGATTTCATCAAGCGGCGCGGAAATGTCCCCAAGCCCGGCAAAATTACGCCGAAGATCCGGATCGAGCAGGCGCAGCCGAATGCGCTGCGGCAAGGGCTTTAGGCCGCATAGCCTAAAAAAATCGCGGCTTTCAGACATGGCGCTCCGAGCGTCGATGCCACGGATCGTATCGACAAGCTCGCAAACAAGGCTCTTGTGCGATTCAAGCCATTTGCTGTCAATGCCGGAAACTGGAATTTGCCTAACGTATAAGTTGGAATTGGGGTTTGCGCAAATCCAGGAAAGCATTTCATGGAGGTTAAAAAAATCAGGCTCTTCATAATCGGCAAGAACGTTAAAATATTTTGACAGGACATCGATCAGCGCGGGCCAGCGCTCAGTCAAAAATTTATAGCGACTGACGGCCCGCGACCATCTTTGGGAGTTGCCCGTCCATGCGGCTATGTCTTCGGGCGTTTCCAACTTCAGCTTTTCAGGGACGTTTTGCGTTCCAAGAGTCCGCCAGCGACGTTCGCCCCAAACAACTTTCCCCTTGCCTTGCCATTTTTCCCAGGCGGAAATCCACGACCGCGTTTTTTCAAGCTGGAGCAGCGCGTCCTTTTCCGCAGGAACGCTCAGGCTTATTTCCATCGGCCAAGTTTCGGCGCCTTCATTTCCGCAAAGGCTTGACTTTAGCCACTCGCGACGCCTATTGGCGAATTTGTGCCATAAAATATCAAAAACATCGTCAGGAAGTTTCATGCTCTAATCCTCGCTATCCGTATCGGAAAATTGATTCGGCAGATTCAGGCGCTGGCCTTCATTGTCGTACTCGATCAGCAAAACGCTGGAATCCCGTCTGTCGCGTATGTCAACAAAACATGCACCCCCGATAAAAGGCTCAAGAGTCATCACCGACCTTAAAGGCGTGGCGACGATCATCTGAAAACCAAAGTTGTTGAATATGTTCATCGACAATGCGGTAAACTCGTTGTCGGCCTTATCAAAGGCTTCGTCCAGGACAACAGGCGCGTACATGGGCACATCGCGATCGTTGCCGCCAAGCTGGTAGCGAAGGGCGGCGGCAAGGCAAGTCGTGGCGAGTTTCTGGCGCTGCCCGCCGGACTTGCCGGCGCCGCTGCGATAAATCTCAATATCCTTGCCATTTTCGTCAATCTCGTGGCCAACAAATTCGACGTGCTGGCGCACGTCCAACACCGCCTCGCGCCAGGCCTTCTGCGCGCTGTCCTGGCCGGAAAGTCGCTCGACCAGAGCGCGCAGGGCGCGGAAGCGATTTTCCGCGTCCTCGCGCTCGTCGCCGTTCAATGAGTGTCTTAGCGCCTTCAGTATGTCCTGCCTGAACTCCTTTACGTCAGAGCCCTGCCTGTCATTCGCCTGGATGCGAAGATACGTACATTGATCCTCGGTTCTATTGAAAGGAACTTGGCTGAGGCTATCATTGACCAGTTCCATTTTGCGCATAATGGCTTTTCGCGCATCGTTTAGGCGCGCGGAAAGTGCGGCCAAGTTTTGATTGCTCTGGCTTTGCAGAAGATCGAAAAAACGCTCTTCATGGGCCGGCAGGCCGTCCGTCTCCAGCCTTGTCAATTTTACAAAATAATCCGGCGCGCTTTGGAGGCTTGCGTCCAGATCGCCTGAGTCCATAGGCCAAGATCGCTTGAAATCGGCAAGAACGCTTTCGATATTTTTTTCGCAATTAGCAATGCCGCGCTCTGTCTCCAGAATTTCTTTGTTCAAGGTCGCTCGCACGGAACGCGAGGTCTGTTCCAGAGTTTCCAAGTTGTGCGATCCTTCCCGTCCATAGCGCTCGCTTAATCCTGCATTCTGATGCGGCGTAAGCGGAACGATAGAAGGGTCGGCCCGTAGATTTTCAAGCATCTCGTTAGCGCGCTTGATCTGTGACAGTTTATACCTATATTCATCATTTATTTCTCTCAGATCGTTTCTTGCGCGCGAAGCAATGGCATCCTGCTCGGCAATACGTGCCGTAAGATCCTTCAGCGCCGTATTGCCCTCGCTCATTTCGTGAATGGTTTTTTCGATGTTGGCGATCCTTTCCACCAACGACGCGACGTCGATTTCCTGCCACTGCAAATTTACCAGCGTTTGGCAATGCCTTGCGCGTCTTGCGCTTTGATTGTCGTTTTCTTGTATCAGTTTGATTCGGCCATTGCAGTCCGAGATGATTGCAGCAAGTTCCCGCGCGTCTTGCCGCAGCAATTCCAGCTTTTCGCGGTTGTCGAAACCCAGAACCCAATTGCGCCTGTCCCCAATCTCGCGCCTGTCGTCTTTTTCATGATGGTGCTTGCCATGCTTGACCTGCCCTTCGCGAGTAAGGGCGCGATCCTCGGCTCGAAAGGCCTGAATGGAATCCACGCAGGCGTAATCAAAGCGCCTGTTTAGCTCGGCTTTCAGCCAATCGGCGCATGCGCCGTCTTTAATGTTTAGCTTCATTGCAAGGGAATGAGCGCCGACAGTGTTTGCGTGGCGTTGTTCCGCGCGACCGATCCGGTAATACACTAAACGCTGGCCGAGATGCGCGTCGTTTACATACCTGGAAAGCGCGGCATAGTTTTGCTCGTCCGTCAAAATGGACAGCGCGAAGCCATGCAAAACTCGTTCTATGGCGCCCTGCCAGGCGGCTTCGCCTTGCTTGACTTCGATAAGCTCGCCGACGAATGGGAGCGCGCCTTCGGCGATTCCAATTGCCGCTGCGATTTTGCCGCGCATTTCAATCATGCGCGCCGGAATGTTTGAAGGCTGGCGTTCCAGCGCGCTAATCTCGCTTCTAATTTTGATAAAAGCGCTCTCGGCTTCTTGTTTCTTTCCGCCCACTTTAAGCAGCTCGTCGGTTGACGCGCCTTTGCCGCTTTCAAGTCTTTCGATTTCCGCGCGCGCCTTGCCTAAAAGCTCGGCAAAACCCTGCGGCGCTTCGCCCAGCATCCAGCCAAGCTCGGCGCAGGCCTCCATCGCCTGATCCCGTTTGCGAAGGCGCTGCGCGCGCTGCTCGTACAAAGAGTTGCGCTCGTTTTCCCAT
>WRAL01000112.1 GCA_009780285.1 Treponema sp. | reverse complement strand
CATTTCATCCGGTAGACGATCCAGTCGCGCCCGAGAAGATCGAAGCGGTCGAAAGGCCCTTTTTCCGCGCCGTCGCTTGGGGCCGCGCTTCCGGCTTCCAGCGAGGCGGCGAAGCCACCGACGGTTTGCGCGAAAAGGCTTGAAACCTCCGCGTAATCCATGCCGGGAAGCCCGACCGAGGTCGAGGCGCGGCAAAAAAACGGAAGCCATGCGTAGAGCTCGCGCGGCAAAACGTCCAGCGGAAGGGCGATTTCGAAATAGCTGATGCCGTTAGTGTGAATGTCGTGGCAAAGCGCCGCCGCGCCGCCAAGCATTTCGTAGGCGCGCGGGACGATCTCGATACGGTCGCTGAGATCGCCTCGGGACAGATGCGGAATGCTCATAAGCGCTTTCGGATCGTCTTCCTTTTCATGCTCTTTTTCCATTTCCGCGCATTTGTCGATAATGCCCTGTTTTTCCCGCGCGCCCATCCCGCGCAGTTTTTCCTCAAGCTCCCGCGCGAGGCGCGCTTCCTGTTCCGGCAGAAAATCCTCCCGAGGCTCCACCGTTACCAGCGCGCGATGAGGGTTTTCAAGAAAGAACTTTCGAATAAGCGACTCGAAATAATCCGACGCCGGATTGTCCTTGATTTTTTTTATCGCGGCATTAACCAAAAGGCTGTCCCAAGGCTTGCCGCCGCGCATCCATGAACGAAGGCAGCGCGACATCCACACAAGCGAGAAGGGCCCTCCGGCTCTTTTTATTTCCCTTTGCGAAAATTCCATGTACTGAAGCGCAGCCTCTATTTCCCTGCGCTGAAGGCCCTCGCGCGCAAGCCTTTCAAGCTCGCCGAGAATCAGCGCCTCGACTTCCTTTTCGGCGCCGCTTTCCACCCCGCGAAGGCCGATGGTAAAAACCGCCTCGGCCGGGCCGCCGTCCAAGCCGGTAACGGGGCTTACGTCCTCGCCAAGCCCGGATTCGATCAGGGCCTTGAGAAGGGGCGAGCCGTCGTGCCCGAGCAAAATTTCCTCCAGCGCCGCCAGGGCGATAAGCTCGTCCGTGTCGCTTTTTTCGGCGCAAAGCCAGGAGATAAAGATCGTGGACTTTATTTCCCCGCAGGCGGGGCCGGAAATTTTCAGTTCCTTGGGCGCGCTCATGCGCCTTTGCTTTTCCGTGAGCGGCGCCGCCTCCCCCCGGGGGGGCGCTTCGTCGCCGGAAAGGAAATTTTTATTGATAAAATCCAATTGCTTTTCGGTGGGGATGTTTCCGGCAAGAAAAATACGGCAGTTCGCCGGCGAGTATTTTTTAGCGTGAAAGTCCCTCAGCTGGCCCAGGTCGAGGTCGGGAATGCGATCCGGGTTGCCGCCGGACTCGAAGCCGTAAGGCGTGTCCGGCAGAACGGACTTAGTGGACCAAAGGCCGGCGTGCGCGTCCAGCGACGAATAGGCGCCCTTCATCTCGTTGTAGACGACGCCGGTAATCGAAAGCCTTTCCTCGCCGTCCTCGTCCCTGACTATCTCGCGGCGGCAGCCTTCCTGCATGAAGGCCCATTCGCCCAGCAGGGGACGGAACACCGCGTCGCCGTAGACGGACATAAGGTTGAAATAGTCGCGCTCGTTTTCCGAGCTTGCCGGATACACGGTTTTGTCCGGGTAGGTCATGGCGTTTAAAAAGGTTTGCAGGCTTCCCTGCGAAAGGACAAGGAACGCGTCCTTCACCGGATAGTTTTTCGAGCCGCAGAGCGCGACGTGCTCCAGAACGTGCGCGACGCCGGTGTCGTTTTCGGGCGCCGTGGCGAAGGCGAAGGCGAAAAGGTTCTCGCTGTCGTCGTTGACGATATGAAAAACCTCGGCGCCGCTGTCGTGTCGCGCCCAAACGCCCTGGGCCTTTATTTCCCCAAGCTCCACTACGTCGATAATCGCGAAGCCGCTTTCCAGCCTTCGCCCTTTTTCCAGCCTCAGGTTACCCAATCCTCGTCCCCTTCCGTGGCTATCTCGCCGTCCGCGCGAGCCTGCCTAAACCATGCGATAAACCTGTTGGCCACGTCGTCGCGCTCGCGCCTGGACACAGGACCCATAAGATCGTCCTCCTCGGCGATCATCGCCGCGCGCCCGGAGGAAACGTTCGAGAAAAACTTTTTGCGCAGCGCGACGCTTCTTCCCCGCAGCAGGATCGCGACGTCCTTGTCGGTCATGCGCTTGAGCTTGTCGGCCAGCGCGCGATCGTGGACGGCGATCACGTCCTCGAGGGTGTAAAGCTTGTCCTTAAGGTTTTTTCCAATTTCCGGATCCTCGCTTTCAAGCTCGCCCAAAAGCCTGTCGCCGAAGGAATAGTCGCCGTGCTTTAATATCGCCGCCAGCTTTTGCATGCCGTCGATCTCGACGCCGTCCTCGCCGGAGCCTTCGAGCAGGCGCGCCTTGGCCTTAAGCGACTGCGCCACGCTTTGAAGTATGTCCGGCGACACCTCGCGCTTGCGAGCCAGGCGCAGAAGAATTTCCTTTTTAAGTTCCGCCGGGAATTTCCCGATAGCGTCGGCGGAAATTTTCGGGGGAAGGCGCGCCAGCACGAGCGCGGCGGCGCCGGGCTTTTCGTCCTTGAGCAAAAGGTGAATCTGCTCCGCGTCCAGCGCGCCAAGAAAGGCCAGGGGATTTTCCTTCGAGCCGGGAACGGTTTTATTGAGGATTTCCTCGCCGCGCTCCGGCCCGTAAGCCGCGTGCAGCATTCGCCGCGCCGTTTCCACGCCGCCGGAATCGCGCGGGCCAAGCGCGCCGGAAAAAAGCGCCGTGAACTCCGCGACGATAGCCTCGGCCTCGGCGCCGTCTATGCCCTTTACCAGGGCGATTTCCTTGGTAACGTCCTCGATTTGCCGCGCGTCCAGAAGGGCGAGGATTTTGGCCGCCTGCTCCGCGCCCACGAGAATGAGGAACTTTGCCACGCGCCGGGTTTTGCTCTCGGCGCCCTCCGGCGGCCGCGCGGTTTTAAGAAGGCCGTTTTTGCCCTCCAAAATCCGGGCCTTCGCTCGCGCGATGCCGGCCTGCGCCCGCGCGACGCCGCCGTCGGCAGGCTCGCTCGCCGACGCGTCCTCAGGCGAAGCTTCCCGCGGGCTCATTGAGCTTTGATAGGCGGCGATTCCCTTGCGCAGTAAGTCGCTCATACGGCGAAAGTATATCCAAATCGTCGGCGAGTGAAAAGCGCCGGGCGTCGCGCTTGAGCGCGGGAATCAGTTTTGGGGAAGAAGAATCAACCACGGAGGGCACGGAGTTACACGGAGTTTTGATCCGGCGCTCACCAATAGTTACCGGAGAGCTGAAAGACCAAGCCCCCTTCTTTCCTCCGTGTAACTCCGTGGTTGGTCAATCTGCCTACGGCAAATTGACTCGGAGTTTTGGCGTTGCCAAAACTCCAGGGGTGGGTGAATGAAGAATTAATCACGGAATCACGCGGAGTTTCAATCACGGTTCCCCCTTATAAACCGAGAATTGCCGCTCCCCGCGCGTCGCCGCGCATTGACACTTCGCCTTAATCCCTGTACCTTTATCCCAGGAGCCGCCATGATAAGGGAAACGATCGAAGGATGCCTGGAAAGAAAGGACATGGGAACCCTCAAGGCGCTGCTCGCCGGCGCGGAGGACATGGAGCTGCTCGAGGCCTTCGTCGCCCTTTCGTCCGAAAGGCAGGCGGTGGTTTTCCGGCTTCTTCTGAAGGACGCGGCGCTGCGCCTTTTCGAGCAGCTGGACACCGACCTGCAGCGCGCCCTCCTACAGTCCTTCACCGACGAGCGCGTGAGGGAATTCGTCAACGAGATGCCGCCGGACGACAGGGTCAAGCTCCTGGACGAGCTGCCGGCGGTCGTGGCGAAAAAGCTCCTGGAATCGCTTTCCCCGGAGGAGCGCAAGGTCACCGCCATCCTGATGGGCTACGAGGCGGAGACCGCCGGGCGCATCATGACCACCGAGTACATCTCGCTGGAAAGGGAGATGACGGCGGCGCGGGCGCTGGAAAAAATCCGCAGGCAGGCGCGGGACAAGGAGACGATCTACACCCTTTTCGTCACCGACGGCGAGAACCGGCTGGAAGGCGTGCTGAGCCTCCAGCGGCTGATCCTCGCCGATTCCGACGCGCAGGTGGCCGACGTCATGGCGAAAAGCCCGGTGCGCGTCTCCACCGACGACGATCAGGAAAAGGTGGCGCGGACGCTTCAGGACCTTAACCTTCTGGCGATTCCGGTGGTGGACCGCGAGGAGCGGCTGGTGGGGATCGTGACGATAGACGACGCGGTGGACATCCTGGAGGACGAGGCCACCGAGGACATCTTCAACCAGGCCGGCCTGGCGGACGTGGATCGCAGCGAGGCCGACCGCAGCGCGATCCTCATAACTGGCAGCCTTTGGAAGATATGGAAGGTGCGCCTGCCGTTTTTGTTCATCACGCTGGCCGCCGGCCTTCTCGCCGGCGCCGTGGTGGGGGGCTTCGAGGAGGCGCTTAAGTCCGTGGCCGCCGTCGCGATCTTCATCCCGCTGATCATGGACATGGGCGGGAACGTGGGGACGCAGTCGGCCATCGTCTTCGTGCGCGGCATGGTTCTGGGGCACGTAAGCCACCGGCGCTTTTTTCGCCACCTTCTAAAGGAAATAGGGATAGGCTTCAGCATGGGCCTTGTCATCGGCCTTATTTCCGGCACCATCGCGGCTATCTGGCAGGGCCTTCCCATGCTCGGCGTGGCCGTGGGCGTCGCGCTTACGATCAGCATGACGATGACGGCGATGTTCGGCTTTTTGATACCGTTTATATTGATAAAGCTCAAGGGCGACGAGGCCGCCGGATCCGGGCCGATGATCACCTCCATCAACGACATAGCCGGGCTTTTCATTTACTTCGTCTGCGTCACGATTTTCATGCGCGGCTCGATGTAGGGATTTTCGCCCGCGCCCTCGCGCTTGAAAACCGCTTCCTCCCGCGCTATAGTTGTCCCATGATCATAACGCGAACCGTGGAAATAACCGACAGCCGGCGCCTTCG
This sequence comes from Treponema sp., assembly GCA_009780285.1. Taxonomy (GTDB): domain Bacteria; phylum Spirochaetota; class Spirochaetia; order Treponematales; family Breznakiellaceae; genus WQXQ01. The sequence continues at coordinate 780 of WRAL01000112.1, read as the reverse complement.
CCTGGAGGTCGAGGTTCCCCGCGACGTGCCCCCGGGGAAAGCGCTGCTCGAGCTGAAAGTGATCCCCATCGACGCGAGCGAGGAAAAGCCCGCGCCGCGATTGCGCCTTACCCAAAAGGAGCTGGGCGAGATGCTGGAAAAGTCGCCGATAACGCGCGAGCTTACCGGGATTTTGTCGGGCGCTAAGGGCGCGAAAAAAGAGCCTTCCGCTAGGATCTAATCCCCGCCGCCGACGCAGCCGCTCGCGCGCCCCCGGCGCAATTTTTTCCTTTGACAGCCGCAAGGCCGCTCATGTACCATTCAGAAGATTCTAAAAAAGGCCATTTGGCCAGGAGGAAATTATTGTGAGTAAAATAAGCATCTTGCTTACCTGCGGCGCCGGCGCGTCCTCGGGCTTTATGGCAGCGAACATGCGAAAGGCGGCCAAGGCGCGCGGCCTGGAGCTGGAAGCCAAGGCGCGCAGCGAGTCGGAAATCGAAATCTACGGGCCGGAAGCGGACTGCATTATGGTGGGGCCGCATCTTTCGTACCTGGTCGATGACATAAGGAAGATCCTTGGGGACAACGGGCCCAAGGTTCTGCTCATGAAAAGAGAGTATTACTCATCGCTTGACGGGGACGAGGCGCTGGACGATCTGCTGAATTGTCTTGGAAAGGAGGCGTAAGATGAAATCCGTTATTAACTGGATGGAGCAAAGCCTTGCTCCCAAAGCAAACAAAATAAACAGCAACCTCTGGATACAGACGCTGAAGGATTCCATGCAGCAGATACTGCCGATG
>WRAL01000111.1 GCA_009780285.1 Treponema sp. | reverse complement strand
TACCGTAATGGAACTAAGCGCAAGCCTTGCCGACACAAACACAGGCGCCGTTCTGCTGCCGTTCAACCTAAACTTTCGCGGGCGCGGCGCGCTGACCGTGCCGGACGCGGAAAACTTTGCCTTGCGCGAGGCCGGCGACAGAATACTCAGCGAGTACGCGGCGCGGCTGTCCGAATACCTGGCGCGACTAACGCCGAGGCTGTAATGGCGCACGGCGAAAAAATTGATAGTGTTGGAATGAAAAATTACGTTTTCGCGCGGATGGAATTGACGGCTAACCTTGTCGAGCTTGGAACCGGCGCCTCGCTTGTGCCCTTTAGCTTTAGCCTGCGCGAAGGGCACAGAACCGAGGCCGAGGCGATAAACCGCGCCTTCGCGATAGCCGAGCAAAGAATAGGCGGCGAGTACAGGGACATGCTTTGGGCCTATCTTTCCCAGCTGATCCCGCGCCGCTAGTGTTCTGGAATATTCGGTTTGCAAAATCGAAACGTTCGGTAATTCCTTGCCTGGCAAAGAATTACCTCAACCTGCATACCGTCATTTGAATATTCCGGAACGCTAGGGCATCGAGCTGAAAATATTGTCGGAAACTCCGGGAATGAGTCTGTCCTCGAACCTTTGAGTCGCGCTTCCGTTCTCGAAAGAAACGTCGAGGAAAATTATCAGCTGAGAGGTATAAAAATCCTCGATGTTAAAGTTCTCGATATCAAAGTTCCCGGCGTTCAGGGCGCTAAAGCTCGCGTCAAGCAGATCGTAATTGTCAGGGCCGATAGTTCCCCTGTCCACAAGCAGGATGCCTACGATTGCCTTTTGCGCGTCGCCGTACCACCTGTCCAGAAATACATCCTCGGCGAAAGCCCACATGAAAACGCCTGTCTTGCCGCCCTCGATCTTCGGCAGGGTCATCACCCCCGACAAGAAATCGAAGCCATCGATTCCCACAAGCACCCTGACATCCATTTCCCGGGCGATTTTTTCGACCATCTTTTCGATCATCTCTTCGGTCATGTCCTCGGTTATTTCCTCGAACAGCTCCATGAATCCGATCATTCCGACAAGAAGCGCGTATTTTCCGTCGTGATCCTCAAGGCCCGTGATCGTAAATACCCCCGGCTCGGGTTTGGCGACGGGGCCGCTCGCGCAGGAGGCGAGGCCGAGCAATGCCGCAAGCGCGATAAGGCAAAGTTTTTTCCGCATGACAATCTCCTTGCGCCTATTGTGCCGCGGCCGGCGAAAAGTCTCAATCCATTGCGGCATTTGGCCTGCCGTTATTGGCTTTGGATTGCTTCGCTTCGCTCGGGGTGGCTTGTATTTCCCAAACCGTCACCCGACGACTCGATCGGCGGGTCCATCGCCAAACCAGCAAGCGCGATGGATGCTGCGACCCTCCGATCAAGTCGGAGGGAGGCCGCAGCATGACGTTGAAGGACCTGTTCTCTTCTTTCCTCCGTGTAACTCCCTGTCCTCCGTGGTTAATTTTCCTCGAGTTTTTCTGAAAATTGATTTCCCTGGGCCGCGCGGCCAAACATTTACAAGCTCGCCGGCCTGCGCTATCATGCTTGCATGTGGGCAGTGTACGCTTTGGCCGCCGCCGTTTTCGCCGCGGCCACTTCCATTCTGGCGAAGATTGGCTTGGTCGGGGTAAACTCGAACCTTGGAACGGCAATTCGCACTGTAGTCGTGCTTTTCATGGCCTGGGGGATCGCGCTGGGAACCGGGGCGCACAGGGGGATTCCCCAGATCTCCGCGCGCGCCTGGGTTTTTCTTTTGTCCTCCGGCGTGGCCACCGGCGCGTCCTGGCTTTTCTTCTTTCACGCGCTGCAGATGGGGCCGGCTTCCCGCGTCGTTCCCATCGACAAGGCCAGCGTGGTGATAACCATGCTTATGGCCTTCGCCTTTCTGGGCGAGACCATGGACGCGAAGACCCTGATCGGCGGGCTTCTTATCGCCGCCGGAACGATAATCATCGCGCTGCCCTAGGCGGATATTGCGTTTTCTCGAAAGCGGCGCTAAACTGTAGGAATGAAAGCGATTAACATAAAAACAGCGCTTACGCTTGCCGTTTTTTTGATGGCCGGCGGGCTGGCGCACGCGCAGCAGGATACGGCGGACCCTCGCGAGGGACGCGTCATCAGCATCAACTGGGGCCTTGGCAGCATCGGCCTTGGGGGCATTTTCCCCTTCGGCGGGGGCTACAGCCGCGTCGAGGGGAGCCTTTCCACCCTTGAGGTGGGAGTCGAGCACAACGAGACCAGGCTGGGATTCACGCTCAGCCCCTTTTCTTCCTTTAGCTGGGACGATAGCCAGTCCCTTCTTAACCTGTACCTTTACTGGAACGCCATTTCGCAGCAGGGCATATTTATGGGGCCTTTCGCCTCCGGGAATTACGTCTTTTTCGAGGACGGGTTCCGCCCGGGAAAATACTCCTTCGCCGTCGGAATGCGCGGGGGCTTTCGCATGGAAACCGGCATGATCAACATGAACTTCGTTTCGATGGAAACCGGCTTCCGCATGATAGACGGGAAGGCAAATTGGTTCGTGGGCGGGAAGATCGATTTCTTTCCCCTCATTTTCGCGGCGGTAACAAGGCCGCTGTGGTGGGTTTTTCGCTGGTGACGGCTCCCGGCCAGGGCTTTCCTCGCATGGCGCGCGTCCTCAGGGAAACGGCGGGCCGCGCGTCCCGGACGGCGCATAGGCGTCGCGCTCCAGGGCAGGGTGCCGGAGCTTCGGCGGATTTCCGATGGCCGCCTCTGCGCCCGCCATCCTGTCGGCAAGGCTTGAACGAATGAGCCGCGTGGCCAGGACCTGCCTTTCCGCGCTCTTGATCGTCGCAGGCGCAAGCGCGGCGGCGACGATTTACGGATTTGCCTCAAGCGGCTCCTTTACGCTGGCCTATGTCTTCAACGCGAATTTCCTGGCAGGCTCGCTTCTTACCTTCGTCGGCCTTTTTTTCATGGTTTCTCCAGCCCTTCCCCCGCGCGACGGTTTTTCCGACCACAGCTCCTATAACGAGCGTTTCGCGGAGCGCTATTTCGCGCGGAAAAAAAAGGGCCGCAAATTTCTCTTTCTAGGGGTGCTGGTGCTTCTCATTTCCGGCCTCGCGCAGATGGCGCTGGCCCGCGCGATCCCTGCGGCCTAAATGCTGGCCTTAAATTCCCTGTTGATCCTTTTCAGCGAGACGGCCAGCGCCTTCGTCGATTCCCTTACCTTTTCCGATCGCTCGCCTTTGGGGCAGGAAGCGGCGTAATCCGCCAGGGCGTCCTCGCCCAGGCGCTCCCACTCGAAAACGTTCACGGGCTCGTGCGCGTAAATATAATTGTTGGCGTAAAATTTCAGCGCTTTTAGGAACAGCGAAAAATTCGTCGCGACTATGTTTTCCTTGGCCGATAAAAATTCCAGCGCTTCGCCGGCTGCCCTGTCCCGCTTGCCTATTTCCATCGCCAGCGAGCGCGCCGTTTTCGCGAAGCTTTCATGCAGCTCTTCTTTCGCGCGATGGAAAAGGCGGCTTGTCTCGGCGTAGCGCGCGAAGAGGCCGGCGAATTGATGAAAATCGAAAGGCCGCGTCGCGCAAGGCCGCGCGAGCTGCGCGCCGTCTTGCGCGACGCGGCGAATCCTTTCGAAGGCCGCGTTGATCGCCGCCATGCGCTCGTGCAGCATCTCGCCGGCAGCCTCGCCGCGGCCGTCAGGGTGGTATTTTTTCGCCAGTTCCAGGTACCTGGCCCGCGCCGAAGCGCCGTTCGGCATTGACGAAAAATCGCTCAGGTCTCGGGCGAAAGCATTGTCGTCGTCGCGCGCTCTTTCCGTCATTTTTTCTCCGTGGATAGGATAGCGCGCTTCCCCTTCGCGCGTAACCGCATGAAAAAAATCCTATCCGCAAGGCTCCGGAGGTTGATTCGCGGCGAAAAATGAACATAATTAAAAGTAGGGCGCGCGGCGTCCGTTCCGATAACAAATGGTTATGGTATCTAAGGAGAAAAGGATGAAGCGCATTTTTTTGGCCGCGCTGGGATTGCTCGCGGCGGCCGGCCTTTGCAATGCCGCAAGTTTTGAGGTGGAAGGGCTGGCTCGGCAGGATCTTCGGCTTGACGGGATGTACGTCGTTCAGCCCAGCCTTCCGCACGGCTCCATAGTGACAGTCACCAACCTCGCCACCGGAAGGTCCGTCGAGGCATCCGTGCTTAGGGTGCCGGCGGAAAGTCCCGGAGGCGCGCCGCTTCCCGCCGGCTGGGTGGCGGACCTGTCGCCGGCCGTGGCGTCCGTTCTGGAGATCTTCGGCGGGGATCTTATCCGGATAACGGTAGCCACGTCGCTTATTTACGTTCCGCCCCTGCAAGGCGCCGAAAATCCGGGGCCTGTGGCCGGCTTTAATCCGCCGGAAGGGAATTTCGACGCGGGGAATCGAAAGGATTACGATTTCTGGGAGATTCTTCGCTTGGCGCGAGAGTCCGCCGGGCTTACCGCCACGGAGGCCGCCGGGCTGCGCGCCGGCATGGAAAGCGCCGTGGGCGCCGCCGATCTTGCGCTTCTCGCGGCCTTCCTCCGCGCGCAGTCCGACAACCTTTCGGCGCAGTCGCGCGGCCTGGATTTAAGCTCGACGGGCCTGGGCCTTATAGAGGAAAGCATTTCCGGCCGGGACTAGCGCCGCCGCTTTTCCTTTTTTGAGCTCCGCGCTTTCAGGGGCCTCGTACCTGCGGTACGATGGCTTCTGCTCGCTGGCGCTGCGCAGAAGCGGTTAAGTAGCGCTGATTAAATCCTCATAGGATTTAATCAGCGCTTCCCTAAGCGATTTTTTGCGGCTGTTGATTTCTTGGCAAAGAACGCCCATAATTAAAGTATGGAGCGTCGGCTTTTATGGCGGAGATGGAGTCTCCGCGCCAGGGTATTGCAATGGAAACGCCGGTTTTCGTAATTTAACCGGCCGTTCCAAATAGGAGAGTTCGATGAAACGGGTGTTATTTGCTATTTTTAGCCTTTTCGCGACGGCCGGCCTTTGCGCGGCCCAGGATTTTTCGCAGCGCGAGGCGGACATGGCGGCGCATTTGTCGGATTGGGCCGTGCATCTATCGGCTGAGGCGACGCGGCTATCGGATCAGACGGCGCAGCTGTCCGCCCTGGCGGATTTTTTGTCAGGCCACAGCGAGAATTTAAGCGCAAGGGAGCTGGCGCTCGCCGCGCTGGAGGAAAGCTCCGGCAGGGACATCCCCTCGGCGATCAACATAACGATTTACAATAATATCGGGCCGGAGGGCATTGTCCCGGGCGCGCCCGCGTCCGCGGCCTCGGAGGTACGGGCCGGGAATCCCCTGCCCGAATGGCAGGCCGTTGCGCCTCCGCCATCGGGACAGGCGGCCTCCCTGCAAGTAGCGCCTCCGGCGGCGGCTCCTCCGCCGGCGCTGCCGCTTATCGAATCCGTCGTGATCATTCCCGGCCTGCCGGATCCGCACGGCGGCGGGATTTACCGCATTCAGGTGGGCGCGTACTCCGGCGCCGGAAGCGCGGAGGTTTCCGTGTCGCTCGTGGAGGCCGCCGGATTCAGGGCCTCGCGGGAGCTTAGCGATGGCTTTATCAGGGTTTTCGTCGAGGGCATTCCGGCCGCCGCCGTTCAGACCACGGTTCTGCGCCTGGCCGCGATGGGCTTTTCCCATCTTTGGATAAGGGGATAATCGATTTTTTAGTGGAATTTGGCTCTGCGCGTCCCGGCCGGGTCACGTCAATCTAATTTGCGCAGGTCGCTAAAGAAATCCAGAAATTCCGCGAGTTTTGCCGTGTCGAAGAGGCACGCCCTGAACACGCCGGAAAGCGAGGCGCCCTGCGGGAGCCTCGCGGACT
>WRAL01000110.1 GCA_009780285.1 Treponema sp. | reverse complement strand
TGGAATCGCCAAATTTGGCGCCGCCAAACGCGCTTTCGGCCCGCGCGATAAAGGCGAGATGCATAGGCGCGTGGCCGGCCAAGCAAAGGGGGAAATTATGCTTGCGAAAAAAAATAAATTGCTTCTGGCCGGGATTCCGGCCCTTGCCGCCTTCACCGCTCTTTTTCTGGCGACCTGCTATAACCCCGTTATGGAAACTTGGTGGCCCGAGCCGCGCGACGGCGGCGGTGGGGCGGACGGAGGCCGAGGCGCGAACTTCGGCGTGGTGCGCTTCGACGCGGCCGGCGGGAATCCCGTTCCTCAAGACCTGCGCATAGCCTGGGGGAGCGCCGTAGGCCGGCTGCGCCCGATAGAGCGCGGCTCCGACGGCTTTCTCGGCTGGTTCGACGAGAACGGCAATATCTGGAACACCGAAAACCGCCCCGTGCTTGCGGAGGACGACGTGAACGGCGACGGCTTTATCACCCTCAAGGCGCGCTGGAGCCCCGCGGCGCTTTCCTTTTCCGTCAGCTTCGACGCGCTTCCCGGCCCCAGCGTAATCCCGACCCAAACGATAGCGCAGGGGGGGAGGGTCGTGGAGCCGGTAACGCCCGCGCAAACGGGGGACGGCCGGAGTTTCGCCGGCTGGCACACGGGAAGCGGAGTCGGCGGGAACTGGGGAAGGCTGTGGGATTTTGCCAACGATCCGGTCAATTCATCCTTCACGCTTTTCGCGCATTACACGAGCGTCACGCGCACGGTCGTCTTCGAGCCCAACGGCGGCGAAAGGCCCGGCGGCGCGACGCCCATGCGCACGCACTTTACGATTCCCATCGTCTACGGCGCGATTCAGAATCCCGGCCCGATCGTCAGGGAAGGCCACGCCTTTGGCGGCTGGTTTACCGATCTGGCTTTTACCAGGGAATGGAATTTCTCCGTCGACAGGATCACTGTGCCGGACGACGAGATTGGCGAGGATCCTTTTTACCTTTACGCGAAGTGGGTTCCGAATATTTACATCGTGACCTTCGACGCGGCAGGCGGCGCTCCGACCCCTTCGCCGCAGAACGTTCCGCACGGCGAGCGCGCCGGCCGGCCGGCTCCGGTCGTCCAAAGCGAGATGGCCTTTTTAGGCTGGTACACCGGCGCGGGCCTTCAGTGGGATTTTGACAACGACGTCGTAACGAGAAGCATGTCCCTGCACGCGCGCTGGGCCACGGCGCAGTACCTCGTGGTGTTTCATTTGGGAAATCCCAACGGCGCGCAGCCCCACGCGGTTTTTTCCGCGCCGGCGACGCAGCGCGTAAGTTCCGGCGGAAGGGTCGTCGAGCCCTTTATGCCGGCGATTCCCGCGTCGAATGCGACGGCCTGGAATTTCTTGCGCTGGGACTTCAATCCGTCGCCTGATCCCGGCGATGTCGGTGACCTTAACAATGAGACCTGGCGCAACAATAACCTTGAGCCCTGGAACTTTGCGACGGCGCTCAACATAAGTCATGTGCTGCCATCCGGCGACGGGCTTCCGACGCTAAACCTTTTCGCGCGCTGGGTTCCTCAGGTGGAAGGCATGGTTTGGGTTCCGCGCGGCAGTTTCGTGATGGGCGATTCCGGGGTGAGCGGCACGCCGGCGGCCTATCACGCCTTCCCGACTCGCCAGGTTACCGTCGACGGCTTTTACATAGGCCGAACGCAGGTAACGCAGATTGAGTACGAGAATTTGATGCGGCCGGCCGGGATCCCCAACCCGCGTCCCAGCAACGCGACGCAGGACAGCGATCGAAGGCCGGTGGAACGGGTTTCCTGGTACGACGCGGTTTATTTCGCGAGCCGGCGGACGGAAATGTCCACGGAGCCGAATCTTCATCATGTTTACGGCATTGACAATATTATGAGGCACAATATCAACGGGGATTTCGGCACGGGAACTATCACGGGGGCTATAGGCTCCGCCGACGTGAGCGTGCTGACGGCGAATCGTCAGGCGAACGGCTTTCCCAACGGCTATCGCCTGCCCACCGAGGCCGAGTGGGAATTCGCCGCGAGGGGCGGGCACGGCTCTCCGGGCAATTACATGTTTGCCGGAAGCAACAGCGCCGATGCCGTCGCCTGGTTCACCACAACCGTCGCCACTCAAACGGTGAGGTCAACGCAAATTGTGGCGACGAAGGCGCCGAACGCGCTGGGGATTTACGACATGAGCGGAAACGTTTCTGAATGGTGCTGGGACTGGTTCCTGTCCTACAAGGAGCTTCTTCCGCTGGGCCTCGGCAACGAGAATCCGGCCGGCCCGCCGAGCGGCGCGGAAAGGGCGCGGCGAGGAGGCGCCTGGAACAACGTCGCCGGAAACACGCGCAGCGTGGTGCGCAACAGCGAGCCGCCCAGGAACGCAAACTGGGTGGTTGGCTTCCGCCTCGCGCGCGGCCCTTCGAATATCTGGTAGGAAAGCGCTCCTGCGCGACGGGTTGCCCGTCGCGCAGGAGCCGCCTTCTACCTGGAAACAAAGCCCAGCCTTATGCTCCCATTCGTCGTCCGCAGCGCGATCTGATACGCGCCCGAGCCGCCGGAGGCCGATCTCCCGCCAACCCGCTGGCCGTCGACCGCAATCGATCCGTTGACCGTGGAAAGGCTGTAGGAAAAGTCCTCCCTTGCGCCGAGCGCCTCAAGCTCGACGCTGCCGGAAACCGTTGTCAGCCGCGTGGAACCTCGGCTGCCGAGGCGCGCGCCGGAAACGCGAATGCTTCCGTTTGTCGCGCCGGCGGTCAGGCTTTCCCAGCTCGAGTCCTCGAATCTGATCGAGCCGGATACGGAGCGCGCGCTGCCGTCGATAAAATCAAGGCCGACGCCTGATATCGCGCCGTTGGTCGCCGAAAGGGAAAGCGCCCGCGCGCTTAGGCCGCGCAGCCGTATGGAGCCGCTTGTGGTGCCGGCCTCCAGCGAGGCAAGGGAAAGGTCCTCCACGCGCGCGCCGCCGTTCACGTTGGAAATCGCGACGGAGCCTTCCCAGCCGGCCGGAAGCTCGACAAGGATTTCCCTGCGCGCGTAGTGAAAATTGAACATGTTAAGGCTTCTGGTCCACCTGCGCTCGTAGTCGCGCGTGTCTATGATCAGCGCGTCGCCGGCTCTCCTCAGGCTTGGCTCCAGGTTGCCGAAACGCGCGCCGGCCGGATCCCCGGGCGCGGCGGGAACGACCGCTATGGAAGCGGACGTGGCCGCTATCCTTATTTCCGCGATCCCGTCCATGGGGCCGAACGCCTCGAAGGCGCTTGAGTCCTCGAAGTCCGCGCCGCCTGAGCGAACGGGCCAGACGCTCACGCGCGGCGGGAACCAGCGCTCGATGGACACGTTGCCCCCGCGCGAGCCGGCCGCCCAGCCTATGCCGAGCATGATTCCCCCCAGCGCGACCATGCCCAGCGCCACGAGCATCCAGACGAAAATCCCGCGCCTCCCGCGAGGCTTCGGCGCCCCTTTGGCGCCGTCGTTATCCCTTTTGTCCACCACGTTTCCTCCCGTGAATTTTTTTCGCGACGAAGCGCGCGAGCATGGGAAAGCCCTTCATCAAAAACGGCACCAGAAGGACCAAAAGCATCCCGGCGCCGAGGGCCGCGAAGCCCATTCCCCCGTAGAAAAGCGCCAGCGGCGCGTCCTGCGCGAGAATAAAGGGAAACAGCGCGATCCCGGCGAGGCCGGAAAGCCCGATCGCCAGCGCCGAGACCGCGAACGCAAACACGATCGCCAGAAGCGCCAAGAAAAGCGCCAGCGCGACGGAGGCCAGCGCGATCGTCAGCGGCAGGCCCACCGGAAGGGCGAAGATCGCCAGGATTATTAGCCAGGCGATCTTTACGCCCCGGCCCTTGCGCCTGCCCGCGCTTCCTTCCATTGGAAGCTCGCCGCCGGCCGCGCGCTCGGCGAGAATGCTGGCCGCGACCTGCGACGGGGAGCCAAGCTGCGCCATCGCCTCGGCCTCGCTTTCCGCGTCGTTTAGGTAGCCCTCGTAGTATTCCAGCGCGTCGCGCCTGTCCGTCCAGGGAAGCGCGCGCAGGCGCTTCTCCAGGCTCTTCAGAAATTCGTCTTTAGTCATTCCCGCCCTCCAGCAAAATGTCCTCCACCCTGTTTTTAAAGTCCAGCCACTCGTCGCGACAGGCGCGGCATCGGTCCCTGCCCTGCGCCGTGATGCTGTAGTACCGGCGGTTGCGCCCGTTGAACTGCTCGTCGCGCGTGGTGAGGCATCCGCCGGTCTGCAGCCGGCGCATGACCGGGTACAGCGTGGACTCGGAAACGCCCAGCGCCTTCCGCGCCTGCTGGGCGAGGCTGTAGCCGTAAGCTTCCCCCTTGGACAAAAGCGCCAGGACGCAGCCCTCCAGCAGGGCCCCGGCCGCCTGAATCGTCATCGTTTTCCTCCTCCCGGCCCAAGCCGTTGGTTTATGCCGCAATATTATATGGTGCGCAATATTATGTCAAGCGCCAAATTCGCGCTTCCCCGTCCGGGCCTTGACAAAGGCGCCGATTTTTTAGCAACATGCGCGAAGATGGGTCAAAATGCCTTTGATTTGCGCGCGCTTGAAAGCCTTAGCACGGAGGAGCTTGTCGCGCTGGCCGACAGCCGCGGCCTGGACGTTCCGCCCGGCCTGGATCGGGCCTTCGTGCTTGGCGAGCTGTTGGATCTCGATTCCCCGCGCGAGAGATCCGGGCCGGCCGGCGCGACGGATCTTCCGGAGCGCTACGGGGAGTCCTTCGTCGATGCGCTGGCGCGCGATCCCCTCTGGGCCTTCGTTTTTTGGGAGGCAAGGGGGGACGCCGGCGAAGGGCGCTTCCTTCGGGTCTCTTCCATCGATCAAAAAGATCAAAAGCCCGACGACCCGGGGGAAGGCGCTCCTTTTTCCGTCGAGGTCTCGGGGGAGGACGGATCGATTTACATAGGAATCCCGCCCGAGATGGGGCGCCGGATAAAGGTGAGCCTTTGCCTGCGCCGGGGGGCCGGCGCCTCCGTCGTAGCCGAATCGGCTCCGGTGGACATGCCCGGGGTTTTTGGCGGGCACGAGGGATCCGGAAACCCGCTTGCCGAGCTTTCCGGCGCGGCCGCTTTTCCGGCCGTTCGCAGCGTGGATCGCTCCTTTTCCCGCTTTCGGAGGTAGCCGCCCATGCTTTGCCTTGCGCTAAACGCGCACTTTCCTTTTTCAAGGGCCTATTCCGCCCCTTCGGGCAAGGACGCCTCCTCGCGGAGCAGGCGCGCCGAGGCTCCCTCCCTGGCGCCTGAATCGGCGCAGGAGGACCTTTTTTTCGAGGCCGTCTCGGAGACCTACCTGCCTCTCCTTGAAATGTTCGACAGGCTGGCCGCGGCGGGGATTCCCTTCAGGATGGCCCTTTCCATCTCGCCTATTCTGGGGCAGATGCTTGGCGACAGGCATTTCGCGAGCAAGTGCGCCGCGAGGATGGATCGCAGGATAGCCTTCGGCGAGCGCGCCGCCTCCGGCCGGGGAAGGGAGGCCGAGCTCGCGCGGATCTTTCTCGACCGCGAGATAGACGCGCGCGCCGCGTTCTCCTCCCGCTACTCGGGCGGGATACTGGGCGCGCTGGCCCATCACGCGCGCAGGGGAAGGGTCGAGATTGTCGGCGCCTGCGCGACCGGCGCCTTTCTTCCATTCTTTCGATCTTTTCCCGAAGCCCTGCGCGCCCAGCTGGAAGTGGGCCTGGCCTTCGACAAAAACGATCTTGGCGCCTTTCCTTCCGGCTTCTGGCTTCCCGGCCTGGGCTGGGCCGAGGGCCTTGACTCCTTCCTGCTCGAGTACGGGCTTGAATACGCGATAGTGGACGCGAGGGGCTTCGTCTTCGGAAACCCGCCGCCCTCGCGCGGAG
>WRAL01000109.1 GCA_009780285.1 Treponema sp. | reverse complement strand
GCGAGCTTTTGTGCTTTTCCTGGAGCGACTTCCGCGATCGGCTGCTGGGAACGTACCGCTCGCTGGCCCAAAGCCATTCGCCCACGCACGGGAAGGAAGCGGTGCATTCCATGGCGCAGATACTGCAGAACAACCGTTTTGCGGAGGTCGATCCTTGCGATCCCCTCCACTATTTCGCCATGTACAGAATCCTCTGGCAGACCGGCGCCGGGGCAATCGACCTTCGCACGGCGGCAAGCAAGGCCCACAAACGGCTGCAGACAAGATGCGAGCGCATAGACAACCCCGAGGCGCGCAGGGAATACATCAGCCAGCCGTACTGGAACAAGGCTCTTGAGGAAGCGGTGCGGGAACTGAAGCTGGTCTAGCAAATCCGGAGGCTCTTTTCTACAGGCCGTCGACCGTCCACTGCGGACTGCGACCTTGGTTGAAGTCGACCTCGGTTTTAAATTCCGGTATGGGCGTCCATTTGACGACGAAGGAAACCGTGTTCTGCATTTCCCAGTTTGCGCCGACGACATTGGGGCGGTGCGGCTGCATTCTCCAGTTGAGCGAGGCCTCCCAGTCGCCGAAAAAGCGCCTTACGTCCAGCACCAGATCCCGGATTTTAAAGCCGGACCTTCTTCGAGCTTCCTCATTGCTAAACCTGAACGAATCGAAGAGGTCAAGAAAGAAATTGTTCTGGCGCCCATCCCCAAGATCGATGGGAAAATCGCTGAACATGGGCCAGTTCCTGAAGTACCTGAAAACCGCGTCGTTGGATGAGCTGGCCGAAAGCGTCACGCGCATGAAACGCGTCTCAAGGCCGGATCCTATGCCAAAAGTAAGGCGCGAATTGTCGTAGCGCTGCAGGTCGAAAAGGAGCCCGGAATCAAGGCGGAAAAAAAGCGTGTTGATCGCGGCCCAGCTCGGGTTAAAATCAAAGCGCTTGCCGTACTGCGCGAAAAAATCCTCGTTCAGCAGCGCCGGCTCCTCGCTCCGGGGAACCCACACGCCCCAGCCAGGGGTGGCGGCACTCTGGCTCGTGTCGAAGGTAAAGCCGGTCATGTGCCTGGCCCTGTAGCGGAGCATAAGCCCCCAGCTTGTAAGGTTAAGCTGACTTACCAGCCTGTTAAGGAACGCCTCCTCGGTGTCAACCTGAAAGGTCTGCGAAAAGCTGCCGAAGTTCGCGAAGGAAATCGTGTGAACGATATTCAGGGGATCTTGCGCGGCCGGCGCGTCCTCCGGAAGGCGTATGCCCCAGTCCGCCGTCGTGCGGGTGATCCAAATATTGAATTCCGCGCGCGCAAGGTAGGCCGGATCAAGGGGACTAAGGTGCGAGGTAAACGTAAGCCTTTGATTTCTGTCCATGATGTTGGCGTTTATTTCCGCGACAAGCTGATGGCTGCGGACTCTTTCCTTCGTCCAGTCCGCGTAAAGCATGCGCCACTCGGGATCCACTCCCGTGCCAATAAATTCCGACCGCACCGCGTCGCCGGTCAGAACATGCTGGATGCGAGTGGCGCCGAAAACAGGGTCAAGGCGAAAGGGCCGAACGCTGGTGTCGATGGAATAGACGGTGGAAAACTGGGTCTGCCTGTATTCCCTCAGGCGTCTTTCGGCGATGCGCGCGTCCGTCGCAGTCTGATTGTTCGCGCCGTGGGTAAATTCCTCGGCCTCCTCGTTTAGCAGAGGAAGGCCGTGCCATCTTCCGTCACCGGAAAAAGTAAACGCGCTTGTTACAAGATTATCGTTAAAGGAAAATGAAAGCCCTATGCGCGCGTTGCCGGTAACGTTGGTCTGTATCGTGCTTATGTCCCCCAAGTCCACGTCGTCAGGCTGGCGCCAGCTTCGATGATCGAAGTCCATGCGCGTCATGCTCGTAGGGGCGAAAGAATAATTAACGGAAAAAACAGCGCCGGCGCCAGGCCTTGGAAGATCGAAGCGCTGGGCGAGCGCGGGGGGGACAAGAGTATCGGCCGGATTCCTTGGAGGGGGGGGGGTATCCTCCGCCTCCCTCGGCGCGAAGGGCGAGACCGGCCGAGCCGGGAGCATATCCGCGCCATCCTCGCCCCCGTCCGGGCCGACGGGCTGGGGCGTTCCGCTGGCAAGACGCAGCGGATTTCCGGATATGGACGCGCTGGCGCTGTAAAGGATCGCGTGGCGAGGCGCAAAGAAAAATCGCATGGGCGAGTGCGCCCTTATGCCGGTCCATTCCGCGCTTGGCGCCTCGGTAATGCCGAAATTCAGGCTGCTTGTGATCGCGCCTATTGAAATGCTTGCAACGTATGGCCTCATGTCCGGAAAGCTTGGGCGCAGGCTGGAGCGCAGATCCCATGAAAAGCTCGTTATGCGACCGGAGCGCGCCTCTCCCTGCGCCTCCATCGCCGAGGCGCCCTGGCTTATAAGGGAGAACCAGTCCATGTCCGTCATGCGGTTCATGAAGTCGCCGTCGATTTCCGGGTCGGAATAGAGCGGGAGCCTCAAGTCCAGGGTTCCGAACCTGCCGGCAACCGAGCCGTCCATCACAAGCCTGTAGCGGAACGGCAGGCTCGAGCCGAAAAACCACGAGCTGTTCCTGTCCGTTTCGCCGTCAAAGTTGGGCCAAAAGGCGCTCCAGCCCGAGCCGGTGACCGCGGGCGGCGCGAGCGTTCTGGAAAGGCCGATGCCGGCGTTGAGGCCGAAGGTTCTTAAAACGCCGGCGTCCCGCATCGAAAACTCCGTGCCTATGTAGGCGCCAAGGTTCGTGTAAAAATCGACGAGCAGCGAAAGGCTGGGGCTTGGCTCCCCCTGCGCGCGAACGCCGGAGCTGCGCAGAAAAATCCCCTCGCGAACGGTTTCCATGCCCTCGCCGTCGCCCATGATGCGCGTCAGCGAATTTTCGGAGCCGCCTACATTGCGCGGCCTTCCCAGCAGATAGGTGGTAGTGTTTACAAAGCGGCCCTCGCGCGCGCGGCTTCCCAAGGCCGGATGGAAAATCATTCTGTCCGAGGGCAGAAAGAAAAAAGGCAGGTAGAAAACCGGTATCTCGCCCACGCGCAAAACGGCGTTCGCTATGGCGAAGTCCGAGCCCTGCAACAGCCAGACCCGCGTGGCTCGCAGGGACCAAAGCGATTCCTCGTCGGCGTTGGAGATCGTGGCGTTTCGCAAAACCGTTACGCCCTCGCCGTCGCGCGAGATTACCTCGCCAGCGAAAAGGTATACCGAGCCTTCGCCGGCCAGCGCGCGCTCGGTGGCGCCGCCCAAAAAAACGCCGGACCAATTGTCCATGTCGAAAACTATCGCCTCGCCCCTAAAGGTTTCTATCGTGTCGCCTTCGGTTTTACGATACGTAACTCCGCCTGAAGCGCTAATGATATTTCTTGTTCGATTAAAAAGAATTTCCCAGGCGCGTATCTCGTGAAGCGCCTCCCCCTCGCGCAGGCTTATCACCACGTCCCCGCTGAGGCGCGCGTATTCCTCGTCCACGCTTTGAATCGTGAAGTATTCGGTGGAGCGCGCGGATTCTATTATGATAACCCTTTGCCCGGCCGGCGCGGCGTCGCGCCCGTCCTCGGTCGGAAGCCCGTAATGCTCGCGCAGGCGCCGGGCAAGGTCGGCGACGGTTCCGCCGTCCGGAAGCCCGAGCCTTCTTGCCCAAGACGCAAGCTCGGAAAGGTTGGACGTGCGTATGTCCATTTCGATTATGCCCAGGGAAACGCCTGAGTCCTGCGCGAATGCGCCGGGCGCGGCAAGGCCAAGCAAAAAAACGGCGCAAAGAAAAAAAGCAAGCCTCAAGAAAGGCCGGCGCCGCGACCGCGAATCACGGGCTTTCACTTTCCGCCCGACCTTCCTTTCTTCTTGCCTCTCGCGACGGAGGCCGGGCGCGCGGGATCGGCTTTTTTTCTTTCCAGCATTTCGCGAAGGTAGGCGCCGGTGTGGGATGCCTTGCACAGCGCCACTTCCTCCGGCGCGCCGACGGCCACGATCTCGCCGCCCCTGTCCCCGCCCTCGGGACCAAGGTCTATGATATGGTCGGCCTGCAAAAGCACGTCGAGGTTAGGCTCGATCATGACCACGGTGTTTCCCTGGTCGGCGAGCATTTTTATCACTTCCATTAATTGCTTTACGTCCGCGAAGTGAAGGCCGGTGGTCGGCTCGTCGAGCATGTACATGGTGCGGCCGGTCGAGCGCTTGGAAAGCTCCAGCGCCAGCTTTACGCGCTGCGCCTCGCCGCCGGAAAGCGTCAGCGCGGACTGGCCGAGCTTGACGTATCCAAGGCCCACGGAAAGAAGCGTGTGCATCTTCCGCGCTATGTGCGGAATCGATGCGAAAAAATCCGAGGCTTCCTCGATGGTCATGTCAAGAACGTCCGCGATATTTTTTCCCTTGTAGCGCACGTCCAGCGTTTCGCGGTTAAAACGCCTTCCCCGGCAAACGTCGCAGGCGATGTAAACGTCCGGCAAAAAGTTCATCTCGATTTTAATCGTCCCGTCGCCCTCGCAGTTTTCGCATCTTCCGCCGCGAACGTTAAAGGAAAAACGCCCCGGCTTGTATCCGCGCGCCTTGGATTCCGGCAGCGAAGCGAAAAGCTCGCGCACGGCGGTAAAGCCGCCGACATAGGTTATGGGGTTCGATCTAGGCGTGCGCCCGATGGGGCTTTGATCGATGTCAATAATCTTGTCAATAAGTTCCCAGCCGGAAAGCCCTTTATGTTGGCCTTCCTGCCGACGCGCTCCGCGCGAGCCGTAAACACGGTTTGCAAGCGCGGGAAAAAGCACGTCCGATAAAAGCGTGGACTTGCCGGAACCGGAGACGCCGGTTATGCAGGTGAATTTCCCAAGGGGAATTTCCACGGAAACGTTTTTTAAGTTGTGTTGGCTAGCGCCTGAAAGCCTGATATACTCGCCGCTGCCGGCGCGCCGCTCTTGTGGCACGTCTATCGTCAAAGCGCCGCAAAGGTACTGCCCGGTAAGGCTTTCCTTTACGCGCATCACCTCATCCGGCGTGCCCTGCGCCACGATATGCCCGCCGTGCGCGCCGGCGCCCGGCCCAAGGTCAACGATATGATCCGCGGTGCGCAAGGTCTGCTCGTCATGCTCAACCACAATCAGCGTGTTGCCAAGGTCGCGCAGGTACAAAAGCGTGTCGATCAGGCGCTGGTTATCCCTTTGATGTAGCCCAATCGATGGCTCGTCCAAAATGTAAAGAACGCCGACAAGGCTCGAGCCAATCTGCGTGGCAAGCCTTATCCGTTGAGCCTCGCCGCCGGAAAGCGTGCCGGCCTTGCGTTCCAGGCTTAAATAGTCAAGCCCGACGTTTTGCATAAAGCCAAGGCGCGCCTGAATCTCCTTGAGTATCTGCGCGGCAATTTTCGTCTCGCTTTCCCCCAGACGCATTGCGTCAAGAAATTTAAGCGAATCCTTTACCGAAAGGCGCGAAAGCTCGTCGATGTTTTTTCCGGCCACCGTAACGGCCAGAACTTCCGGGCGAAGGCGACGGCCGCCGCAATCCTCGCAGGGCTTCTGGCTCATGAACTTTTCCAGCCATTCCTTTATCCCCGGCGACTGCGTTTCCAGGTAGCGCTTTTTCAGGTCCTCAAGAACGCCGGGAAACTTCGACTCGTATTCGAAGCGCCCAGTGCCGGCGCGGTTTTCGTAATTTACTTTTATGCCGTCCTCGGAGCCGTGGAGAATAATGTTCAGCGTTTTTTTCGGCAGCTTTTCAAGCGCTGTGTCCAGGCTGAACTTAAAATGCCGCGCAAGGCTTTTAAAGCGGCTGGAATGCCAGGCGCTGTCCGGATTGTAAGGAACGATCCCGCCCTCGTTAAAGGAAAGCGACATGTCCGGAATTACAAGCTCCGGATCGAATTCCATCTTCGTGCCCAGGCCGGAACAGCCGGGACAGGCGCCGAAAGGATTGTTAAAAGAAAAAAG
>WRAL01000108.1 GCA_009780285.1 Treponema sp. | reverse complement strand
GGCGCGCCTTTTCGCCGACAAATGGCGCGGTGCCATTTTCGATCACTTGTACCTGTTTTCAAAGGCCACGCTCAAGGCGCTTCTGCGCTCCGCCGGCTTTCGGATCGAGGGCCTTCGCACCTGGGGCGGGCTTGCCGCCGGCAGCTGCCCGCCCTGGCTCAAGCGCCTCGCGGACCGGGCGGCGAAGCGCCTCGGCGCCGGGGACGTGATGCTCGTCAAAGCGCGCAAAACGTGAGCCTTAAAAGCGCGCCCAAAACGGCCGCTCCGGAGCGGTCCTTCATTCACCGCCTTGATCCCCGCGTGAAGCTCGTTATCGCGCTGGCCTTTACCTTCCTTGTCTTTTTGGTCGATTCGCTTCCGGTGGCCGCGGCGCAGGCGTTTTTTTTCGCCGGCCTTGCGCGCGCGTCAAAAACGCCGCTTAGGGAAATTTATCCCAGCCGCAGGCTGCTGATTCCGGCCATCGCGCTTACGGTCGTGATGCAGGCGCTTTTCAGGCGGGCCCCGAACGAGACGATTTTATTCGCGCCTTTGATTCCGGCCTGGGCGCCGCTCTTGGGAGGCGCCGGCGCGATTACCCTGGAGGGCGTCGTTTTCGGCCTTGTCATTTCCTGCCGGATACTCGCGCTCTCGGCGATCATGCCGCTGCTTGCGCTTACCACCGAGGCGCGCCAGCTTGCCTTCGCCGTTACGAAGCTCGGCGCCGGCTACAAGGCCGCGCACGTTATCACCGCGACCTTGAACCTTGCCGGCAGCTTCAAGGGCGAGCTTGCGCAGATCATCGACGCGCGCAGGCTTAGCGGAGCGAAGCCGCGCGGCTTTTTCGCGCGTCTTGCCGGATACAGGGCAATCGCGCTTCCCCTTGCCCTTAAGGCCATGCGAAGATCCGTGCAAGTCGCGCTTGTGATGGACGCTCGCGCCTTCGGCTCGCGCAAAAAACGGACCTGGCTTATCGAGGCGAGAATGACCGGCGCGGACGCGGCGGCCTTTGCGGCAGCGGCGTTCTACGCGGCGGCAATTTTGCTTGCCAATAATTTTAAGATCTTGCTTGGAGCTTGAATGGCGCGGCCCGTAATTCAGCTTGAAAATGTTTCCTGGACATATTCCGGCGCCTCAAGCCCTGCGCTTTCCCGTATTTCCGCGCAAATCGCGGAAGGGGAATTTATCGCGGTGATGGGGGGGGGGGGATCGGGCAAAAGCTCGTTCTGCATGATCCTTAACGGCCTTATTCCCCATTCCCTTGCCGGGCGTTTTTCCGGCGAGGCGCGCATAGACGGCGTTTGTACGCGGGAAATGTCCGTGGCGCGCCTGTCGGAAAAAGTCGGCATGGCCTTTGACGATCCGGAAGCGCAGTTCTTTACGACAAGGGCTTTCGACGAGGTGGCCTTCGCGCTTGAAAATATGGAAATGCCCAAGGAGGAAATTCGCGAGAGGGCGCATTGGGCGCTTCGGGCCGCCGGCCTTGAGGCTTGCGCGATGCGCGCGCCTTGGGAGCTTTCCGGCGGGCAGAGGCAGCGCCTGGCCATAGCGGCGGCGCTTGCCATGGCAGGCCGGGTTCTCGCGCTGGACGATCCTTGCGCCCGCCTCGACCCTGAGGGCGCGCGCGAGACGCTTTCCTTTATAGGAAGGCTGCGGGAAAAGCGCGCGCTCACTGTGGTGATGGCAACAAGCCGCGCTCAGGATGCCGTGGATTTCGCCGACCGGGTTTTCGTGCTGATAAATGGAAGGCTTGCCGCCACCGGCGCGCCGAGGGAAATTTTTTCGGATTCCGCGCTTTTGATGGAAGCCGGCATTGACCCTCCCGAGATTTGCGACTTCGCCGCGCGAATGAGCCGGCTTGGCACGCCGCTCCCGCACTTTCCGCTTACGGTACGTGAGGCGGCGCAGGGACTTGCTCAAATAATGCCTGCTAGCTGTTTCCCCCCCCCAGGGGGAGTTGATTTTGTTATTGAAAAATACCCCCCCCGGGGGGGCAGCGCTATTACGGCGCGCGCTTTGACGTATAGCTATAAATCATTACGATCCAGAGCGCGGCTTGCGCTGGACGGAATGAATTTTGAGATGCGCGATGGGGAGTTCGTCGCGATTTTCGGGCAGAACGGCTGCGGCAAGACGACTCTTTTCAAGACGCTTTCCGGCCTTCTAAAGCCTGAAAGCGGGGAAATTTTTCTGCGGGGAAAACGCCAGCTTGATATGAGCCTGGCCGAAATTTCCGCCGAGGTGGGCTACGTGATGCAGGACAGCGACAGCCAGCTTTTCGAACGGACCGTTCTGGACGAGGCGGCCTTCGCGCTTCGCCTGCGCGGAATAAAGCCGGCCGAGGCGCGCGAGCGGGCGCTCGCGGCGCTTGATACGCTGGGCATAGCCGGCCTGCGCGACGAGTTTCCGCCGGCGCTGCGCCGCGCCGACAGAACCAAGGTCGTGTTCGCCGCGATTCTTGCAATGGGCGCGCGCGCCCTGATTCTCGACGAGCCGCTTGTCGGCCAGGATTCCCAGGGCGCCGGCGCAACCCTGGAGGCCCTTGCAAGCCTGCGCCGCGCCGGCTGCGCCGTTGCCCTTATCGCGCACGACGTGGGCGCCGCCGCGCGCTCGGCCCAAAGGATCGTCGTGATGAAGGTCGGCCGGGCGCACATGGAAGGAAGCCCGCGCGAGCTTTTTGAAAGGGAAGACGAGCTTGCCGGCGCCGGGATTCTTCTGCCGCCCATTTGCCGCCTTTCCCTTGCCGTAAAGGATTTTCTGCCAAGCCCGGAGATTGCGCTTTCCGCGGAGGAGCTTTCGCTTAGGCTTGCACAGGGCCTCGCGGCCTTTGGGATCTAAGGCCTTTGATCCGGGCAACCATGGGTGGAGTTTTGCGCAGGCTTACGGGCAAGGCGGAATTGCCGCTGGCCTGAAAATTCATGCCAGATGGAAGGAGTTTTTATGAAAAGGGCTTGAAAGCTGATGAAATTTATGACGGTACTGTTTGTATTTTTTATTTTTATGATATCACGGCATTGGAATTATCTACTTGAATAAACGAAGGTTGGAAGAATTTAGCAGGCTTATTTATTGATGATAATGGTAAAACAGATGGATATAACATATATATTGATACCGCTGATATACTAGAAAAAATCACTAACAATGATAGATTTGATGATATGATTGATGGCGCAAATAATCAATTTGGATCGCATAATGGTGGCGTGCCGTCTCCCAGTTTACCCAAGGAATGGAGAACGCCACCGGAACAATTACATGAACGCGGCGCCACAAATGCACGCGCTGCCATGTTTGCCTGGATAGGGCCGCAAAATACACTGTAGTAGGGTAAAGTCTTTAAACGCCGCGCGGCCACGTGCCGAAGCCCGTCCGCGCGAGCGGAGACCGAAATGCCGCCATTTTCGAGCATTACAGAAAGTCAAAACGCTGAAAAAAATGCCGCCGGCCGCCACGGCCGACGAGGAAAGCGGAGGTTCTAATCATGAGGAACGCTTTCAGGGTTTTGGGAATCGCGGCGGCGCTCGCCGCGATCGGTCTCGTCGCCGCGTCCTGCGGCGGCCGAGGAGGGGACACGGAAAAGTACACCGTGCGCTTTATGAACGGAGCGGATGTGGTGAAAACCGCCACGGTGAACGCTGGCTCGCAGCTGCGATCCTCGCACATGCCGGCATCGCCCGGCGTAAAGGACGGCAAGGAATTCGACGGCTGGTACACCAGCGGCGGGGCTAAGGTTGACGTCGACTACACGGTCAACTCCGACGTCACCGCGAACGCCAGGTGGGACGGCGACAGCATTAGCCCCGGGACCATAACATGGCACACGAATGTCGAGGGGGCCCCCACCGCGCGGATCCTGCTTATTTTCAGCGAGGCCGTCACGGGCTTGGAGGAAGGCGATCTGGCAATCGAGCCGGGCGGAGGCAGCCCTGCAGGCGCTCTTACCGTCAAGGGAGTGGCGCCGGACGGTTCCAACCCCCTGCTCTGGCGGATTGACGTTGAAGACGTGACCCCCGGGTGGGTGACAATTAAAATCAACCACGAAGGGGTTGACGACAAGACCCATCAGGTGCAGCTCGTCGGGGCCGGCGACAGCGGCGAGCTCGAAGGGCACTTGGTAACGTTTCACCTGAACGGCGGGACAAGCGCCGCGCCGGAGGCGGCGAAGAGGGAGCACGGGACTGCATACGGGACCCTGCCCGCCGATCCCGTCCGGGCGGCCAAAGACGAAAGCGGCCAGGTCACCGGCTTTGTCAATCACGTCTTTCGAGGGTGGTGGGACACGAGCGCCGCAAGCGGGGGCAGCCAGCTCACCGCCGGCACGGTGATAAACTCTTCGAGGGAGTTCTGGGCAAGATGGGAACGTATTCCCTACTCGGTTTGGAGCGGCGGCTTGGTATCCAACAGCAATAGCGGCGCCTGGAGCCCCAATAGAGACCCCAACGCCGTCGCCTTTGGCAACAACCTGTTCGTGGCCGTGGGGGAAAACGGCATAATCGCGTATTCCAACACCGGCGAAAGCTGGAGCTTTGCGCAGGCGCCGTCCACAGATCGATTCGATCTCCACTCCATAGCCTACGCCGGGAGCGGCTGGTGGCTCGCCGGGGGAACGAACGGCAGGCTTTTGCGCTTCCAGGCCGCCGGCACTCAACAGCATTCCGCTGGTTACGCCCCGGAAAACTTTAGCGTCATCGCGGCGGGCAACGGCGGCTCGGGCGGCGGCACCGGCTTTGAAAACAGCCGAACGATCCGAGGCATAGCCGTTTCGGACGGCGCCATAATCCTCGTGGGGGACGGGGGCAGAATAACGCGTTCCTTTAGCAGCTCAGGCAACACCGGAGACGGAACCTGGACCCGGGCGACCGCCACGGGAACCACCAATCAGCTCAACGCCGTGGCCTTTGGAACAGGCGTCGTCGTCGCGGTGGGGAACGGCGGCGAGATCGTGCGCTCGACCGATGGCGGCGTTAACTGGAGTCGCGTTAGTGTTCCGGAATATTCAAATGACGGTATGCAGGTTGAGGTAATTCCTTGCCTGGCAAGGAATTACCGAACGTTGCGATTTTGCAAACCGCATATTCCGGAACACTAGGACAGGCGGCAACAATATAAGGAGCGTCGCCTCCTCCGGCGGCACGTTCATCGCGGCGGGCGACAACGGCAGGATGTATCGCTCCGATAACGCCGGCGCCGGCGCCGGCACCAGCGTTTGGACGACCATCGATAACGCTTCGGCCGCAAGCCCGAACTCGCGGTTTCCCGCAGGCCATAGTATTAGCTCCATAGCCTACGGGAACAACCAATGGATTGCGGGCGGGCAGGACGGCAGGATGACGCGCTCCTCCGACGGCACGAACTGGCATGAGATCGGGCCTCTAAACACTGAGGCGGGGCTCTCCGACAATCCGGACGCGGGCAAGCCCAACGCCCTTAACGGCGAGATCCGCGTGGTTTTCGGGCGCACTCGCACAGTTCAAAGCGGAATAGATCTGACCGCCGCCAACTCTGTCCAAAATTTCGTCGCCCTGGCGCAGGGCTTTCACTTCAGGTTCGGCTACTACAGCGCCCGCTAGCGCCAAGCCCCACAACTTAAAAACACTGCGCGGGGCCAATGCCCCGCGCAGTGTTTTTTCCTATAGAAGAGCGGCCTTTCCCCCAAGATGCCAAGCGCGTATGTCCTGTGGCAGCGCGCCCGCTGGCCGCAGGGGGCGGGCCAACGCGCCTACGGCGCGTTGGCCTCGGAGTTTTGCCTCGCAAAACTCCACCCATGTTTGCCCAGATCCAAGGCCTTAGATCCCAAAGGCCGCGAGGCCGGCAATTGTCACGCTATCCGCAGGGCTGTACCCCGCGCTCTTGAATCGGTTAGAATAAACCATGTCCAAAATCGCAAAACATATAGCAAGTCCAAAAAGGGCGCACCTGGCAGTAATCGCGGTTTGGGC
>WRAL01000107.1 GCA_009780285.1 Treponema sp. | reverse complement strand
TGCGCGTCTGCGGATCGAGGCCCGTGGTCGGCTCGTCCAGAAAAAGCACCTTGGGGTAGTGTATAAGCCCGCGCGCGATCTCCACGCGGCGCATCATTCCGCCGGAAAGCGCCGAAACAAGCCTGCCCCGCCATTCGGCAAGATCGACAAGCTCAAGAACGAACTTTATTCGCTGGGCGACCTCGGCTTTCGGCACCTTGTAAAGGACGCAGTGCATCCGCAGGTTTTCCTCGACCGTGGTTTTTTTGTCAAGAGTGTTGTCCTGAAAAACCACGCCTATGGACGCGCGCACCGCGTCCTTTTCCCGGCTTACGTCCTTGCCGTCTATGGCAAGCGTTCCCTCGGTCTTTTCAAAAATGGTGCAAAGGGTGTTGATGGTCGTGCTTTTTCCGGCGCCGTTCGGCCCCAGAAAGGCGAAGATGATCCCTTCCTCTACATCGAAGCTGATGTTTTTGACGGCCTCGAACTTGCCGTACCTCTTCGTAAAATTTTTGACCTCTATTATCGGTCTCGACATTTTTCCTCCTGTTTTTAGCGAAGAATCGTACTCCCCGCCAGAGGAATGATAGCAAATCGTCGGGGGGTTGGGCAAGCCCGTCCCTGCGCGCTTGACATTTTCCTTGCGAAAGGGCATTATGCGGGAATGGAGCCTTCCGTGATTCGCTTGAATTAATTCATGGCTTCTTTATTGAAAAAAATTCGCTCGCAACGTAAGTTATTGTGCCTCCTGGCGAGAAATAGTTTTTTCTTTCGCGCGCCTGTCGGTTGCGAAGAAGATCGCCTGCGATGAAAACTGCGAGGCTTGCATTATTGGACTTGTTCGACAACTTGATTAGTTGTCGAACAAGCGCGGCAAAATACTGCGTATTTTGCCGCTTTCGGTGGAAGCTGTTCTGAAACTGAAGTTTCCGAACAACTCTATTAAAAAAGTAGCGCTCTCCTTTAGGAGGGAAAACAAAAAACGGGCACATGCCAAAGCTGAGGAACAAAAATGACGATCAAGACAACTTCCAGACTCATCAACGCTCTTTCGCTCGCGCTTATTATCATAGCCGTGCTGGCGCAGATAAACCTTGCTCAAAGGATTTACACCGTAGACACGCTCGCCGAAAATCGGGTTTTGATCACGGCGCTGGCGTCGGAGCTTCGCATTAGCGTGGAGGATCTTACGCGACACGCGCGCAGATTCGCCGTTACGGGAGCGGAGGACTCGGCGATCGCCTACGAGCGCGTAATTGGAGCGCGCGCGGGGCTGGATCCCAGGCCGGCGAACGCGATGGTCGCGCCGGGGGAAGCGCGCGCGCTTTTGGATCTTATACGGGAACACGGCGTTACGGGCGACGAATACGCCATGCTTCAAACGGCGCTGAATCTTTCCAACAATCTTTCGGAAACCGAGATCATATCGATGAACGCCGCGCGCGGGCTTTTCCGCAACGCATCGGGGCAATTCACCATTCGCGGCGCCGCGAACTCGGAAATGGCGATCAGCCTTGTTTACGGCGACGCCCATCAAAGGGCCCTGAACGAGATTTTCGGATCGATAACGCGCTTCGAGGATATGCTGAACGAAAGGACCGGAAGGATAGCCGACGAATCGATAGCGGCGCAGACGGTAGCGCAGGTGATTTCCTTCGTTTCCCTCGGCGCGGTTCTTGTCTTCATCGCGCTTAACTTTGCTTACAACGCGCTCTTTATCATTCGTCCGCTTCACGCGGTGGCCGAGGGCCTGAAAACCGTGATTTCGAACGGAAAGACGCACCTTGGCAGGCGCATAAACGTAAAAGGGAAAAACGAGATCGGCGAGCTGGCTAATTTCTTTAACATTACTTTTGAGAACATCGGAAGCCTTGTCAGCGTGATTAAAAACAAATCGGACGAGCTTACCGGCATAGGCGAAAGCCTTTCGACGAACATGACCGAAACGGCGCTTGCCGCGGAGCGCATTTCCGACAGCGTTTCCGACATAAGGGGAAAGGTCGTGAACCAAAGCGCCAGCGTAAGGGAAACCCACTCGACGATGGAGCAGCTTACTTCCAACATAAAGCAGCTTGACGGGCACGTCGAGGCGCAAAGCTCGCGCGTGTCGGGGGTTTCAAGCGCGGTGGAGCAGATGGCGGCGAGCATTCGCTCGGTAACCGACACTCTTCTTAAGAACGAGGCGAGCGTGAGGTCGCTCATGGACGCGTCCGACGTGGGGCGCGCCGGCGTGCGGGACGTGGTGCAGGACATCCAGGAAATCGCGCGCGAGTCCGAGGGCCTTATGGACATTAACTCCGTGATGCAGAACATCGCGAGCCAGACGAACCTGCTTTCGATGAACGCGGCGATTGAGGCGGCGCACGCCGGAGACGCCGGCAGGGGCTTTGCCGTCGTCGCGGACGAGATTCGCAAGCTGGCGGAAAGCTCGAGCATGCAATCAAAGACCGTGGGCGAGGTCCTTAAAAAGATGAAGGATTCCGTTGTAAAAATAACGAAGTCGGCGGAAAGCGTTCTTGACAAGTTCGAGGCGATAGACGCGAACGTGAGGGTTGTCGCCGATCAGGAAGGAACGATTCGCAACGCGATGGAGGAACAGCGCGAGGGAAGCCGCCAGATGCTTGACGGAGCCGGCAGCATGGTCGAGATCACGGACCTTGTGGGATCCGGCGCCAGCGAGATGCTTAACGGCGCGAAGGAAGTCATCGTGGAAAGCGTCAATCTTGAAAAGGCCGCGCAGGACATCGCCCTTGGCATGGACGAAATGAGCGGAAACGCGGAGCGGATAGGCCTGGCGGTAAAGCGCGTCAACGAGATCAGCGTGGTCAACCGCGCCGGCCTTGAGGCGCTAAAAAATGAAGTCTCGCACTTCACGGTCAACTAAGCGCCGCATCCCGGGCAGGGAACTCAATTTGCCGGAAAATTAACCACGAAGGGAGAGCGCGCTGCGCGACGCGGAAGGGGATTTGCTCCGCATAACTCCTCTTTACTCCCTGAAACTCCGTGGTAATTTGCGAAAATTGATTTCCACGGCCTCGCGCGACGCGTCTATCACGCGCCGTACTTGCGCGCCTGTCATTCCCGGCCAGATCGGAAGGGACACTTCGCTTAGGTGGGACTTCATCGTTTCGGGGAAATCGTCCTGTCGAAGGCCGTAGCGATCGCGGTAGTACGGCATTGCGTGCAGGGGAATAAAGTGAACGGAGGCGCCGACGCCCGCGTCCTTCAGCCTTTGAACGAAGTCGTCGCGCGTGGAGCCGGCGGCAGGCCCAAGGCGCAGGGGATAAAGGTGGCGCGCGTCGCCGGGGCCGGTGGGCGGCAAAACAAAGCGCTCGTCGCCGGCGAAAGCCTCGTCGTAGGCTCGGGCGATTTCCTCCCTCTCGCGCAGAAGATCCCAGGCCCGCGAAAGCTGCGCGCGGCCGATAGCCGCCAGAATGTCCGGCATGTTGTACTTATAGCCGGCTTCGACCACCTCGTAGCGCCAGGAGGCGCGCGCATCGGAATACCGGTTCCAAACGCTGCGATCTATTCCATGACAGCGCATGATCGAAGCGCGCGCAAGTATTTCCGGATCGCGCGAGCAAAGCATCCCCCCCTCCCCGGTGGTGATCGTCTTTGTCGCGTAAAAGGAAAAAACGCCCGCGTCGGCCAGCGTCCCGGCAAAGCCCCCCCCTCCCCCATCATTGGGAATAAAAGAAGGAAAGGAATGAGCCGCGTCCTCGATAACCTTGGCGCCGTAGGCCCGCGCGATTTCGAGGATGACGCGCATGTCGCAGGAAAGCCCGCCGAAATGCACGGGGATTACCGCCTTGGCCTTTCCCTTGGGCAGGCGAGCGAAGGCCTTTTCCAGCGCGCCGGGATCCAGGTGAAAAGTTCCCGGCGCAACATCCACGAAGACCGGATCCGCGCCAAGGTAGCGCGCGACCTCGGCCGTGGCGGCGAAGGTAAGGGATGGAACAAGGACGAAGTCGCCAGGGCCAACGCCGCAGGCTTCAAGCGCGAGGTGCAGGCCGCTCGTGGCGGAATTTACGGCAAGGCATTTTAGGGCGCCTTCGTGGGCGCCGTTTTCGCGCGAGGCTAAAAATTCGGCGAACTCCTTTTCAAAGGCCAGCGCCTCGGCGCCGGTGGTAAGCCAGCCGGAACGAAGGACGCGAAGGGCGGCTTCCTCCTCGCTCGCGCCGATAAAAGGCCTTGCGAAGGGAATGTCGTCCGTCGCGGCGATCACGAAAAAGCCCCGACCGCGGCCCTCCCGCCGGCGCGCGCCTTTTTTTCCAAGCCCTGCGCCTCGCGCATGGAAGGAATCTCGCGCGCCAGGGCGGCGCGCAGCCTTGCCTCGTCACGGTAAAGGCCGGGAAACTCCGGGTCGAAGCGGCAGATCGGCCTAAGCTCGTCCATAAGGCGCGCGAGGTCCATCGCCGGCGGCCGCGAGCGATCCAGGCGCAGAATCCGGCTGTGCCCGGTCTCGCGCGGCTCCTCCTCGTCGGACCAAAGCCTTTCGTCCAGGCGCTCGCCCTTTCGCAGGCCGAAATATTCTATCTTGATGTCCGCCTCCGGCTCGAAGCCGTAAAAGCGAATCATCTGCTCGGCCATGTCCCTAATGCGCACCGGCTCGCCCATGTCAAGAAGGTACAGCCGGCCGTTCTCGCCCACCCCGCCGGCCTTAAGGACGAGCGAGCAGGCTTCCGGAATCGTCATGAACCATCTGCGCGCCTCCGGGTGCGTAACGGTGACCGGCCCGCCGCCCTCGATCTGCCTTTGGAAAAGCGGCACGATGGAGCCGCGCGATCCCAGGACGTTTCCAAAGCGCACGACCATAAAATTGCCGCCGGAGGCCGCGTCGTCGCCGGAGGACGCCGCCTCCCACTTGTGGGAGGAAGCTTCCATCACGAGCCTTTCGCAGATATGCTTGGAGGCGCCGTAAACCGACACCGGATCCACGGCCTTGTCCGTGGTGATGTGGACGAAGCGCTTGGTTCCGTGGCGCATGGCGCCCAAAAGAAGGTTTTCCGTGCCGATGACGTTGTTTTCGATGGCGGCCACGGGATTTTCCACCATCATGGGAACGTGCTTGTAGGCCGCCGCGTGAAAGATCACGTCGGCGCGAAGCCGCCCCAGAATGTGGTCGATAAATCGCTCGTCCTTAAGGTCGCCGATCACCGGCACGACACAGGTTTTTTCCCCCACCCCGCCTTCCTGCAAAAGCCTCAGATCGCGGTCTATCTGGTAAATAGAATTTTCGCCGTGGCCAAAAAGGTACAGGCGCGCGACCCCGGCCAGAAGAAGCTGCCTGCAAAGCTCGCTGCCGATGGAGCCGCCGGCGCCGGTCACGAGCACGCGCTTGCCGCGCAGGTAGGCAAGGCTTTGCCTAAGGTTTATCGCCACCGGAGTCCTGCCCAAAAGGTCCTGCGGATCGATCGAGCGGGTCTGCACGAGGCGCGCGTCGCCCTCGACTATCTGGGAAATGCCGGGAAGTATGCTTATTTTCTCGAAGCCGGCCTTTTTAAGGGCGCAGTAAAGCTCCTTAAGGCACTCGCGGCTGGCGCCGGGGATCGCGATTATCGCCTCGTCCGCCGGGTTCATGCGCAAAAGGCGCGCCACGTCCCGTATGGGCCCCAAAACCGGCACGCCGTCTATTCTCGTGCCTATTTTTTCCAGATCGTCGTCAAGAAACGCGACGACCTCGCCGAAAACGGCCTTCTCCCGAATCTGCGCCGCCAGGGATCTCCCGGCGAAGCCGGCGCCTATAACGTACAGGCGCCTGGATTTTCTCGTTGTCATGCCCCCTCCCAATGGCGCCCCGGCGCCGGAGGGGCGCTACAGCGCGTCTATAATCTCGAACGCAAGGTCTATGGCGAAGGACTCGTCGTACAGATCGAGCCTTATCTTCGCCCTCTTCTTTCTTTTATCGACCTTAATTATCCTTCCCTCAAGCCCCTTAAGCGG
>WRAL01000106.1 GCA_009780285.1 Treponema sp. | reverse complement strand
TTGCGCGCGTCCTCCCTCATGCGCTCGGCGTTTTCTATCACAAGGGTCTTGCGCATTCCGGTAGGGGAAAGGCGGCTCCAGTACGCGCACCTTCTAACCTGCGCGATGGGAATGGCCTCGCTCACGCAGTCGTCCTCGAGCTTAAAGGAATTTTTCGCTATCGATTCCGACAATTTTTCCCGCGCCGAAACGGGCCGCTCGAATTCGGAAAGCTCCTCCTGTATGGACTGCAGCAGCGCGAGCGGGCTTGCCTTTCCGGACTTCGATTCGTGCTCCCACACCGAGGGCGAAAACCGTCCCAAAAGCTTGCGAACGGATCTGACAAAAAGAAGGCACCCCGGCGCGGACCCCGGATCGCGAAGGAAGGCGGCGCGCGCGGCGGCTATCTCGGCGGCGAAGGCGCGCGGCCCTATCATCGCCAGGTCGGGGTGCAAAAGCGCGCGGTGCGACTCGCAGGAAGGGCAGCGGCAGTTCCAGGGCGCGCCCGCATCCTTGGGCCCCTCGCAGGAAAGCGCGCGCGCAAGCTCGAGCGCCGCGCTTCCCTTGCCGGAAGCCGCCGGCCCGAAAAAAAGCATGGACGGCGCGAGCCGGCCGGAAAGCGCGTCGTCCCTTAGCCGGCCGGCGGCGGCCTGCGCGATTATGTTCTCAAACACTGCGCTCTCCTTTAGGCGGGGGGCAAGCCCCCCTCGCTGCAGCCCCGCTGCGCGGGTCTTCCGCTACCCCCCATGCGGGGGCGCCGCCCCCGCAACGCCCCCGCCTGAGCCGGCAAGGGCCTTCCCATGCCGCCGCCGCAAGCGCCACTGTTCCCGGCGGCAGCTCGTCGATATTAAAAAATCCGCTGCCAAAAATCAAAGGCAAAATAAGATTGGCGAAAAAACTGTCCCAAAGCGCGGCGCCGGGATCGAAAAGCGGCTGGACGGCGAGCAGCGCAAGGAGCGCGCTCGCGATTATGATTCCCTCGGCAACGCCGAGGAGCGCGCCCAAAAGCCTGTCCAGCCACTGAAGGCTAAGGCCGCGAATGACCTCGCCAAGCACCGCCCCAAGCAGCTTCATAATAAGAAAGGCTATAAGGAAAAGCCCTATAAAGGCGATTATTTCCGGCGCGACCGCCACTTCCGGCATGAGGCGCTCCCTTACGAGCGCGCCCGCCGCGCGAAAGAAAAAGATTCCCGCGAGAACGCCGGCGGCAAGCGCGCCAAGGGACGCGGCCTCTCCCACAAGCCCTCGCGTGGCGCAGCGCAGCGCGAAAAGAACGATAATGCCGATAAAAACAAAGTCAACGACCGTAAACCTCATCGGCGCGGGCCCCCTGATTCCTCGGCGCATTTGCGAAGGATTTTTTCTATTTCGGCGCTGACGATTTCCGCCCCGTCAAGGCTGCCTATGCGCGCCGCCGCCGCCGACATGCGCTCGCGCGCCGCCGGATCGCCGGCCAGATCGGCGACGGCGCGCGAAAGGTTTTCCGCCGTGGCTTGCTCCCCCGCAAACACAATCGCCGCGCCGGCCTTTTCGAAAAAGCGCGCGTTCTCCACCTGATCGCCCCTTGTGCCGGAGCCGCTGAGCGGAATCAGAATCATGGGCTTTCCAAGCGTGGCGCATTCCCAGACCGTTCCCGCGCCGCTTCGCCCGATGACGATCTCGGCGGCGGCAAGAACGTCCGGCATTTCCTCGCCTATGTACGGCAAGGGAATATAGCCCGGCTCCCTGGCCGAACCCTCCGCGTTTCCGGTCTGATGCGCGACGACGTAACGCTCGCGCAGGGCGCCAAGGCAGGCGCGCGCAAGATCGTTGACCTCGCGCGCTCCCTGGCTTCCGCCCAGAATCAAAAGCAGGCGCTCGCCCGGCCGAAGCCCCAGAAAGGCGCGGCCGCGCTCCGGGTCGGCGCGCCTGAAAGCCCGGCGCACCGGGTTCCCGGCGACGCGCGCGACGCCCTTGTCCGCCTCGGCAAGAAAGCGCGCCGTCTCCTCGTAGGCCATGAAAAAAACGCCGCCGCGCCGGCGCGCGAAGCGCAGGTTGATGCGCGAGGCCAGGCCCGGGCTAAAGTCCGACTCGTGGGTAAGGACCGGAATGCCCAGCGAGGCGGCGGCGGCGCAGGGAGGCACGCTTACGAAGCCGCCCTTGGAAAAAAGCAGGCGCGCGCCGCGTTTTTTAAGAATCCTCCGCGCCGCGAAAAAGCCGGCGGCCACCCTAAAGGCGTCCGGAATCGTTTTGAGGGAAAAGTAGCGCCTGAGCTTTCCGGCCGGAACGCCGTGGAACTCGATTCCGGCCCTTTGGACGATCTCGCGATCCATGCCCTTGTCGGCGCCTATCCAGAAAATCCCGTGGCTAAGCCCCGCCGCGTCGAGCCTTTCCTTGAGGGCCCCGGCGACGGCCAGGCCAGGGTAAATATGCCCGCCCGTCCCCCCGCCGGTGAAAGCGATGTTGGTCATAAGGCATGATACCGCATTTGCGCGCGATCGGCAATGCGCGTCCGGCCCTGGCGGCAAAGGGAAAAATGCGCTAGTGTTCTGGAATATTCAAATAACGGAATGCAGGTTGAGGCAATTCCTTGCCCGGCAAGGAATTACCGAACGGTTCGATTTAGCAAACCGAATATTCCGGAACACTAGTGTTCTGGAATATTCAAATGACGGAATGCAGGTTGAGGTAATTCCTTGCCCGGCAAGGAATTACCGAACGTTGCGATTTAGCAAACCGAGTATTCCGAACACTAGGCTTTCCTTGCGGAGGGGATATATGGGTATTTACGTTCAGGCAGGCGCAGGCCTTTTTCTCCGGGACTTTTATCTTAAAGGGCCTTCCCTGTGGAGGTGGGTAAAATACGGGCATGGCAAGGCCGTAATCTACGACGATCCTTTTAGCAAAAAATCCCTTACCGCCCCTTCGGCGCCGCATGTCCAAAAGCGCATCCAAAGCCTTATGACCAAGCCTTTGTCCCTGCCTTCAATACTTCAAAATCGCGCCCTTCTTTTTTTAAGCTCATCCGATCTTTTCTCGAATGCCACGGAAGCTCTTAATGCATACCCCGGCGACGGCTACCTGTTCTTTATGGACCCCTACTTTACCGCGGACAGCCGGCACCCTCGCTACGCAAGCAGGGAAGCATTTTCCTTTTACAATTATCTTTACTCATACCGCGACCTTATGACCCCCGCCCTGTTCAAGCATTTATCCAGAATAAGCAGCAAAACTTCGATTCATGTTTTATACGAATATCGCTTTAATATTTTCAGGGAAACATATTTTTTCAATGAACTAAACATACTTTGCGCAAAGAAGCCTTCGCAGGAAGAATTCGAGCTGGCCCTTCTGGAGCGCCTGATAGGGCATTATCAAAAAAACACAGAAGCTAAAGCAAAAATACCCAAGGAGCTTCACATAACTCATGTCATGAGTCTTCTTGAAGCTTACGACATCGAAGCCGTCCGACGAATTTTGTTTGGCCCGAGCGCGAATCTGCAAAGCATTATGAATTCCGTCAGCCTTGTAACAGAAACGCGCTCGCTTATAAACGGCCCTTTGCCCCAAAAATTTACCTCGCCCTCCGCCTTGCGGATATTCCACGATGTCGAGGCGGAGCGCCTGCTTGCCATAGCCCAAGAAAACAACCCCGCCCTTTCCTGTGAATATTCCTGGCATCCGGAGCTTGTCGATTTGGTTGACGCGGTTTGCGAAGGCGCCTGGCGCATCCCCGTGACGCCATTTGAATTAATCTTTCGCGGCAACAGCCACCTTAACTGCATCGGATCGTATTTTAACCGCCATTTCGCGAAACCGTCTCAAGGCGCGGCGAAAGCGCTTCCCAGGAAAACGCTCATCGTATTGTCGGACGAGGCCGAGGCCGAGATTCAAATCAGTTTCGAAAAAAAGGATCGCGCGGACAAGTCAACCGGCGAGGTTAGCTCCGCGCTCGTATGCTCCAGGGCCAAAGTGATACAGTGCAAAACCAAGTTCAACAGGAATTATCCAACCCTCGCGCCGGAACGCATATGCGCCGCGTTAAAGGGCCGGGACGCCGGGATTTTCGAGCCTTTTCGAACAGACTGATTGCGCAAGGGCGCGACGGGCCATCGACCGGAATGCGCGCGCAGGGGTATTAATTTTGTCGGAAAATTAACCACGGAGGACACGGAGTTACACGGAGGAAGAGCGAGCATTAGCGCACGGCCTGCCATAGAAGGGAATTAGCTCCCTGCAACTCCTCTTTGCTCCGTGAAACTCCGTGGTAATTTGCGAAAATTGCTTTTCGCGCGGCGCGCGAAAAGCCGGTGGTAATCGCCGGCTTGATATGCTATGCTGGGAAACGTATTACATGGGGGCGCAATGGCCGAGACGAAAAAAGGAATAGTGTACGTTCTTGAGAATCCGGCGATGCCGGGCTTGGTAAAAATAGGGCAGACGGGCAACGAAATTGGCAATAGGCTTAAAGAGCTGAACACCACCGGGGTTCCCTTTCCCTTCGACTGCCTTTACGCCTGCGAGGTAAGCGACCGCGAGCAGGTCGAGGTCGCGCTGCACGAGGCGTTTCGGCCTTACAGGGTAAATCCCAAGAGGGAATTCTTCAAGATCAATCCCGAGCAGGCAATCGTAATCCTGCGACTGCTGGAAAACGGCAGGGGCAACGACATTACGTCGGCCGTGTCGGCGGAAATTGAAAAAACCGTTTCCGCCGAGGAAAGAAACGCGTCCGAGGCTTACAAGAAAAGACGCCCGCCCCTTAATTTCGCCGAAATGGGCATACCTATAGGCGCAAGGCTCGTTTTTACGTATAAGGACATGTCGGGCGAGGCCTTTGTTTCCTCCGAGAGAAAAGTTAGATTGCATGACGGCGCGGAGGAAAAATCCTTGACGCAAGTAACGCGGGAAATACTTCAGGTTGACTATAATATACAACCCACCGGCTATTGGAGCTATGAAGGCAAATCTCTCAGCGACTATTACGAGCAAACCTACGGCGCCGCCGACTAGCAGGGGATAATTCAGATGCCGCTTTCATGGAACGAGATAAAAGCCCGCGCCGCCGCCTTCGTAAGCGAATGGAAGGACAAGGCGCCGAGCGCGCGGGAGGAAGCCGACGCGCAGTCCTTCCAGATCGATTTCTTCAATATTTTTGGCGTTGACCGCAAAAAAGTCGCCGTCTTTGAAAGCCGCGTAAGGCTCGACGAAGCCGGAGGCGCCTCCGGCTACATCGATCTGCTCTGGAAAGGGCGCATCCTTATCGAGATGAAAAGCCCCGGAAAGGACATGGAAAAAGCCTATGAACAGGCTAAAACCTACGCGCTCGCGCTGGACAAAAAAGCCTTTCCCAAGGCGATCCTGATCTGCGATTTCGTCAATTTTCATTACTACGATCTTGCCGAGGACGGAAAGCGGTACCTGTTCAAGCTGACGGAACTTTTGGAGAACGCCGAGCTTTTCGGCGACCTCGCCGGCTACAGGGAAGTCGATCCTTTCAGGCGCTGGGACCCCGTGAACATCGAAGCGGCGACGAAAATGGGCGAGCTTCACAACCGCCTGCGCGAGATCGGCTACTCGGGACACGCGCTGGAACTGTACCTCGTGCGCCTGATGTTTTTATTGTTCGCCGACGACACCGGCATTTTCGAGCCGCCGAATTTGTTCAACAGATATATCATCGAGCGCACGAGCGAGGACGGAAGCGATCTGGCCCTTCACCTTCAAAAAATATTCGAGGTATTAAACAAGCCAAAGGAGAAAAGGCTTAAAACAATTGACGAGCAATTGAACCTGTTCCCCTACGTCAACGGGCAATTGTTCGAGGAAAGCATCGAAACCGCCGACTTCGACCGCCCGATGCGCGACACGCTGATCGCCTGCTGCGCGCTGGACTGGAGCAAAATCTCGCCGGCGATTTTCGGCGCGATGTTCCAGAGCGTGATGAACGACGACGAGCGGCACGACATC
>WRAL01000105.1 GCA_009780285.1 Treponema sp. | reverse complement strand
GAATGCGTTTCCAAAAATTCCTTCAGGATGTCATGTTCCCTGCAATACTCGATTGCCAGCTTCAGCGCCTGAGCGCGGTCGCCGGCGGCCTTCTCAAACTCTTTCGCCTTCGCAATGAAAGCGCTGTACTCGGCCAGCGTTTGGCACTTTTCCACGAGCGCGGCGTTCCGGCCGTGGTTGATGTTTATCAGCTTCACGCTTAGCTCTAGCGCGATTTCCCGCTCGCCGGCGGTCAAATCGCCGGGAAGCTCGAACAGGTCGGAAAGCTTTAAAACCACGGAATCCGGCATCTCTGCGCTTCCGTTGTACAGTATATAAAAGACCGGAAAGGGGATCGTAACGCGTTTGCTGGCGTAGATATCCCTTTCGCCCAGGATTTTTTCGTAGAGGCGGGCGATGTACATCAATATCCGCAGCGGCAGGTTCGGGTTTACGGTGCTTTGGTGCTCCATCAGGACGATGACTTTTCCGTCAATCTCGAAAGAAATGTCGTTGACGCGATCCATAAAGAGCGCGTCCTGCAGCGTGTTGATGACGACCGGCGTGTCGGCGGGCAGATCCACGCCTTCCAGAGCGCCGTAAAGCTCGCGCAGGATTTCGGGCTTGCCGAAAAGGAGGGTGAAAACGCTGTCCTTGTACTTTGCGTTGGCTTTCATCGCCTGATTATGGCGCGCTTTCGGTTTTTTTGAAATAGCGCCGAGCGGCCCTCGAACGACAAAGCCCAACCAACCTAAAATATCCGTTGAAGGCGCAGGAGCGCCTTCAACGGATATTTTTCCTATAGAAAAGCGGCCTTTCCTCCCAAAGCCCCAGCGCGTATGCCCTGCGGCTGGCGGGCGCGCGGGCCGAGGGCGGGCGAATGCGCCTGCGGCGCATTCGCCTCGGAGTTTGGAGGCGGGCTTTAGCCCGCCTCTAAACTCCACGCATTAAGGCCCACCAACCTAAAATATCCGTTGAAGGCGCAGGAGCGCCTTCAACGGATATTTTTCCTATAGAAAAGCGGCCTTTCCTCCCAAAGCCCCAGCGCGTATGCCCTGCCTCCGCCGCGCTGCCGCGAGAGGGCATTCGCGCAGCGCCATGACCGAGCGTGGCAGCGCGCCCGCTGGCTGGAGGAGGCCGGCGATCAAAGGCCCTAGATCCGAAAGGCCGCGAGGCCCCAGCCTGCTAGCAAAAACCGCGCGCCTGCGCTAGAATTGCCGCATGACCGCCTCGGAGCTTCGCAGGAAGTATATAACTTTTTTTGAGTCAAAAGGACACGCCCGCATTCAGGGCAAGTCGCTTTTGCCGGACAACGATCCCACCGTGCTTTTCACGACGGCGGGAATGCATCCACTCGTGCCCTACCTGCTCGGCCAGGAACATCCGGCCGGGCAAAGGCTCGTCAACAGCCAGAAGTGCATACGCACCGGGGACATCGAAAGCGTCGGCGACCCCAGCCACCTCACCTTTTTCGAGATGCTGGGCAACTGGTCGCTGGGCGACTATTTCAAGGAAGGCGCCATCGAGATGAGCTTCGAGTTCCTCACCGATCCGCGCTGGCTGGGAATCCCGGTCGAAAAGCTCGGCGTTACCGTTTTCTCAGGCGAGCTGGGCATTCCGCGCGACGATGAGTCGGCGGCGATCTGGCGCAGGCTCGGCATCCCGGAAAACCGCATAGCCTACCTTCCGCGCGCGGACAACTGGTGGGGGCCGGCCGGAAGCGCGGGCCCCTGCGGGCCGGACACGGAAATGTTCTATTATACCGGGGACGCGCCCTGCGGCCCTGAATGCAAGCCGGGATGCGCCTGCGGGAAGTGGCTCGAAATCTGGAACAACGTCTTCATGCAGTACAACAAGAACTCAGCCGGCGAGTACGAGCCGCTTGCGCGCAAGTGCGTGGACACCGGCATGGGAGTCGAGCGCGTCGTGGCGATCCTCAACGGCAAGGCCTCGGTCTACGAGACGGAATTTTTCGCCGGGCTCCTTAAGGCCGTCGAGGCCGCCTCCGGGCACGTTTACGGAACGGACGAGGACAGGGATTCCTCGGCGCGCATCCTTTGCGAGCACGCGCGCGCCTCGACATTTATCCTGGGCGATCCTCGGGCGGTAAGCCCCTCCAACGTCGGCGCCGGCTACGTCCTTCGCAGGCTTCTTCGCCGCGCCCTGCGCCACGCCAGCAAGCTGGGCATTGACGGCTCCGGCGGCCCGGTCCTTTCGCCCCTGGCGCGCCTCCTCGCCGAGGAAACGCGCGATGACTGGCCGGAGCTGGGCGAAAACATCGAGCGCATAGCCGAGGAGCTTGACCGCGAGGAAAAAAAGTTCCTGGAAACCCTGCAAAAAGGCGAGCGCGAGTTTGAAAAGCTCCTTCCCGGCCTGATGAAAAACCCGCGCAGGGTAATGTCCGGCCGGCTCGCCTTCAAGCTCTACGACACCTACGGCTTTCCGGTGGAGCTTACCGAGGAGCTTGCGCGCGAGAACGGCCTTTCCGTCGACTCCGCGGAGTTCGACGAGGCCTTTCGCAAGCACCAGGAAACCTCGCGCGCCGGGGTCGGCGTTTTCAAGGGCGGGCTGGTGGATTCCGGCGACGCGGCGCTGCGCTATCACACGGCGACCCACCTTTTGCACCAGGCCCTGCGCCAGGTGCTGGGAACCCACGTCGCGCAGAAAGGCAGCAACATAACCGCCGAGCGCATGAGGTTCGACTTCGCGCACCCGGCGCCCATGACCGAGACGGAAATCGCCAGCGTCCAGGCCATCGTCAACGAGCAGATCGCGCGGGATCTTCCGGTCTCGCATCAGTCGATGAGCCTCGACGCGGCCAAGGAATCCGGCGCCATCGCGCTTTTCGGCGAAAAATACGAGGACGTGGTAAAGGTCTACAGCATAGGCGAAGGGGAAAGCCTTTTCGCCCGCGAGGTCTGCGGAGGGCCCCACGCGCCGAGCACCGGAGCGCTGGGCAAATTTACGATACAAAAGGAACAGTCCTCTTCCGCCGGCGTCAGGCGGATACGGGCGGTTCTGGAATAGGCGCGCGCCGGTCGCGCGAGAATGCATGGAGGGCCCAAGGTGAGGCGCTTTTGTCTTTTCGTTTTTTCGCTTGCTTTTATCGCCGGCGCGGCGTTTTCCCAAACGGCGGCGTCCCAAACGACGCGCTTCGTGGCAGCCGAAAGCGCCGAGATTCGCGCCTCCGCCTGGGGCCTGGCGCGCAGCCTGGGAACGCTGCGCTTTGGCGACGAGGTCGCGCTGCTTCGCGAAAGCGGCAGCTGGAGCGAGGTTCGCGCCGGGAACGTCGTCGGCTGGGTCGCGTCGGCCAGCCTGGGCGCCCGGCGGCGAACGGCAGCCGGAGCCGCGGCGACTCCAGGCCAGGTGGCGCTTGCCGGCAAGGGCTTTGACGGCTCGCTCGAGGAGCTTTACCGGCTCGACGGCCTTGATTTTTCGCCGGTGGATGCGGTCGAGGCGCTTGTCGTGCCGCGCGACGCGCTTCTTGACTTTATAATCGACGGCGGCCTTTCCAGGGTAGCCGAATGAAAAAAGCCGGCCTTCTTTCCCTTTGCGTTTTTTTCCTGGCTCTTTCGGGCCCGCGCGCCCAGAGCGGGCTTCCCTTTCCCATGCCCATTCCCCCCGGCTCCGCGCAGGAGGCCATGGATCGCGCCCTTTCGCGCATGGGCCTCGCCTTAGAGTCGCTGGACGAGCCCACGCTTCAGGACTCGTACTTTCTTGGCCGGGCCGTGGCCGCGCATATCATTTCGCTTTACGGCCTTTACGAGGCGGAACCGGATCTGATCCTTTACCTTAACAAGATCCTTCAGGCTTTGGACGCGAGCTCGCCAAGGCCGGCGGCGACCTTTCGCGGCCTTTTTCTCGCGATAATCGACAGCCCGGATCTCGGCGCCTACTCGACTCCCGGCGGGCATATTTTCCTTACGAGCGGCCTTGTGCGGGCCGCCGATTCCGAGGACATGCTGGCGGCGGTGATAGCGCACGAGCTTGCGCACGTTTCGCTGAGCCACGGCCTTGCGATGATAGACGCGATGTCCTTTTCCGAATCCGCCGCCGAGATCGCCGCGCTGGCCGCGGAATTTCAGGGCGACGAGCGGGCCGCGCGCCTGATGCTGGACTTCCGCCGGTCGGTTTCCGCCGTGGTCGACGGCCTCGCGCGTTCCGGCTATTCCCAGGCGCAGGAATTCGAGGCCGACGCGCAGGCCGCCTCGATTTTGGCCGCCGCCGGCTACGATCCCGGCGCCCTTATCGAGGCGCTGGAAATGCTCGCCCGCTCAGGCGGCCCGGGCTCCGGCGGCTTTTTCGCCACGCACCCTTCCCCGCAGACGCGCATGGCCAGGGTTCGCGACGTGGTGGCGCGCCTATCGCGCCCGGAGGCGGCGCGGGAACCGGCGGCGCGCTTGGAAGCGGCGCGCTTGGAAGCGCGACGATTCCGCGACGCGCGCTTCCGGCTTTAGATACGCGCCCAGTCAAAATCCTCGTCGCCAATATCCTTCGCAAGCGCGCCGAGGCGCTTGCCCGCGTTCATCGCCGCCACGCATTGCCAGGCGCCGTCGATGGAGCCAAGGAAAATTGCTCCCTTGATAACATCCCCGTCAAGAACGATTTTGCGGTAGGCGCCCGGCGAGGAAAAAACCTTTGACGCGAGGGCGCCTTCCGCGTCGATTTCCCCGGCGGAAATCATCGACACGCCGGCCACTTTAAGCATCATCGCCGGATGTTCCGGAACGTAGTCAAGCGTGGCGCCGGCCATGGAAGCGCCGGCGATTTTCCCCTGGGCCATGGCCACCGGCCAGGCGCCGCAGGGCCGCCCCTCGTATTCGGCCACGTCCCCGGCGGCCCAGATCCCGGGCGCGCTCGCGCGCATGTTTTTGTCAACCTTGATCGCGGCGCCTATATCCAGCGCGGCGGCGCGCGCAAGCTCCAGGTTGGGCCTCGCCCCGGCGGAAAAAAGCGCGAGGCCGCAGGCGACGCGCCTTCCATCTTCCAGCACAACTTCGCGCGCCACGCCCTCGCCGGCGATCTCCGAGGTTTTTGCCGAGAGGCGGAACGAAAAGCCCATTTTTTCAAGAGCGCTTTGCAGAAAGGCGGCGCCGGCGCCGTCAAGCTGCCTGGGCAAAAGCCTATCGGCCAGCTCGATCACCTCGACCTTTAGGCCCAGCGCGATAAGCGCCCTCGCCGCCTCAAGCCCCAGAAGACCGCCGCCGATAACAGCCGCGCAGCTGGCGCCGGCCGCCGCCCGCGCGATTGCCTGAGCGTCGGCGGCGCCGCGCAGGGTAAAAACGCCGGCCTTGTCGCTTCCCTTTACCGGCGGCAGAAAACAGCTCGCGCCGGAGGCGATCAGAAGCGCGTCGTAGCCGGTGGCGCCGGATTTATCGCCCAGCGCTTCCTTGCGCTCAAGGTCTATCGAGGTTACCGACTCGCCCAGGCGCAGATCGACGCGGCGCTCCTGGTACCAGGCAAGGTTTTTCAGCGTGAAGCTTTCGAGGCTCGCCTCGCCGGCCATGTAGTCCGCCAGGCGCGGCCTGTAATAATGCGGCAAATCCTCCGTCGAAAAAACGACGATGCTGCCGGCGGCGTCCCTCGCGCGAATCTCCTCTGCCGCGCAGGCGCCGGCCGCCCCGTTCCCCACAATAACGTAACGCTTCATATCGCCTCCTACGAGATGGTAGCGCGCGGGGCGGCGGGGGTAAAGGCCGCGGGAGGGGCCGGCGGCCTTTTGGATCCAGGGCCTTTGATCCAAGGCGGGCGGAATAAACCATGAGCCGCCTTCTTTCACGCAGGGCGCGCTGTAAGTCTCGATCGAAACTATCAAACACACGAAGAGTAATATAAATTCAATTGTTAAAAATTAATACGCTAACAGTGTGTTAAACACCACACTTACATGAAAAAAATTTATTTTTTTTACGGAAAACGCTTGACACGAAAGATAAAAATTTATAGAGTAATCTTACAAGATAGG
>WRAL01000104.1 GCA_009780285.1 Treponema sp. | reverse complement strand
GTCCGCGAGGCTCCCGCAGGGCGCCTCGCTTTCCGGCGTGTTCAGGGCGTGCCTCTTCGACACGGCAAAACTCGCGGAATTTCTGGATTTCTTTAGCGACCTGCGCAAATTAGATTGACGTGGAAAGCGCACCGGCCGCTTGACTTTTTTGACGAAACATGGCAGAATGAGCGTAGCTGGCGAGGCGAAAGCCGCCCGGCGTTCCGGTCCTGTAGCTCAGTGGATAGAGCGGCCGCCTCCTAAGCGGCAGGTCGGTCGTTCGATTCGACCCAGGATCATGGCTAAATCGTTGCTGGGCAATGATTTAGCGGGCCATTGA
This sequence comes from Treponema sp., assembly GCA_009780285.1. Lineage (GTDB taxonomy): Bacteria > Spirochaetota > Spirochaetia > Treponematales > Breznakiellaceae > WQXQ01. The sequence goes on along the minus strand of WRAL01000104.1, from coordinate 5,628 downwards.
CCATGCCGCGATAGACGCTTGCCTTGGAGCGTAGCGCCCGATGTAGCGCCAAGCGACCGCTTGGCCGTCGATTTTCCGCCATCTACGGGCTCTCGCTCCGCTTGGAAGTGACGAAAAGCAATAGCGTTAGGGTTTTCTTTAAGCGCATGTCGGACAATTCATTTCCGCCAAAACCGATTCAGCGCCCGGCCCAAACTCGGCCCGTATCGCGCGCGCGAAGCGGGGCGGGGGAGGGGCCGCTATCAGGGCCGGAAGGCCGGGGATTTCCTCGCTGAAGCCGAGTTTCCAGGCGTGAAGGAAAAAGTCGCCGCCCTCCGGCGCGCGGCCGCCGTACTTCGCGTCGCCGGAAAGGGGATGGCCGCGCGCCGCCGCCTGCGCGCGTATCTGGTGCGTCCTGCCGGTCGCTATTCGCGCCTCGATCAGCGCGCGCCGCTTCGACGCGGCCAGAACCCTTACTATCGTAAGCGCGTCCTTTGCCGAGCCGGCCGAGTCGCCGGGGCGCGCGACGAAAGTCCTGCGCTCGTCGTGGTCGCGATCCAGCGCGTCCTTCCATTCAAGGGCGCCGCTTCCCGGAATTCCGTCTACTATCGCCAGGTAGGTTTTCTCGACGCGCCTTTCGCGCAAGAGCCTCGTGAAAAGCCGCGCGCCGTCCAGAGTCAGCGAAAAGGCGATCAGGCCGGATGTGGGCCTGTCCAGCCGGTTGAGCGGGCCGGGAACGAAGGAAAGCGATTTCCTCGCGCCGGAGGCGGCATGGCTCGCCTTGAAAATCTCGTCGAGGCTTCCCGGGCCGTGGCTGGGCATTCCGGCCGGCTTGTCGAAAAAAACGATGCCGGCGCCGCGCGCGATTTCCCGGGGAAGCTCGGCCGGGTTTTCAGCCGGCGCGAGCGCCGGGGTACCGGCGAACGCCCGATCGAGGCGCGCGACGATTTCCTGCCCGGCGCCTACGCGCGCGTCGGCCGCCGCCGGCTTTCCGTCCACGAGGACTTTTCGCTGGCGCAAAAGCCTGTGCGCCAGCGAAAGCGCGCAGCCCGGCAGCGCCTTGCGAAGGATTCTGTCCAGCCGGCGCCCGTCGTCATCCGGCCCGGCTTTCAGCCTTATTTCGTTGTTTTCGGGGTTTCCCGTCGTGCCGCCCATGATGCCCTGATTGTAGGCGCCGCGACGGGCCTTGTCCAGAGCGCGCGCGGGCCGCGCCTTTTAGTAGACAGAATACGCATTATAGTTAGTAAAGGGCGCGGCCCGACGCGGGTCCCTTCCATTGTCTCCCCCGCGTCATTGAGCCGGCGGAAGCGTGAAAATCCCCAGGAAGGTCGGCCGGCTGAAAACCCTGATCGGCGGAAGCGTCGACCAGTTCGCTCCGGAGGCGACTATGTACATAAGCGCGTAGGCATGGCGAACGTTCTCCTCAGAGACGCTCGCCGCCGCCGCGACGACGTCGGCGTTGATGTCGGCGGTCGCGTTCGCCCTGAGCAGCAGCTGCTCGTGGTTGAAGAACGGCAGGCGGCCCTCGATGCGCGGCGCGGGATTGAACGAGGAGATCGACGGATTCCCGCTTCTTTCGGCCCTGCGAAGCGCGTGGGCCGAGCCGCCCACCGTCAGGCCCGGTGGCACGCCGATCTCCTGCGAGAATTCCACGCTCAGCGTCTGGCCAAGGGATGTTGAGCCAAGGACGCCGGCGGCGCTTGCGCCCTCGAGCTCCAGGCCCATGAATCCCCGGTTAGCGAAAACGCTCCAGAGCGTGGAGCTCGTCGTGGAGCCGGAAACAAGGGGGGCGAAAAAATTGTAGTCGGCGTTCAGCGTGGAGTTTATGGCCAGGCGCTCGTCTATGGTGTTGTCCGTGCCGAGGGCGCTCAGGTATATCTTGTAGAAAATAACGAAATTCTCGAAAGGCCCGCCGGAACCCGCGCCCTCGCTTAGGGCAAGCGCGATCTCGGCCTTGTTGAAGGCCGTGCTGGAGGCCTGGGGAAGCTGGCTTATGTAGGGCACGTCCTCAAGCCCGCAGGAAAGCGCGGCGAGCGCGAGAAGAATGCAGGCTAGAAGCGGCGCGCGTTCCTTTGGCATCGTCAGTAACAATAGCGAAAAAAAGGATCCCCGGCAAGGGCCCGCCGACCTTCCTCCACGTGCAACTCCCTGTCCTCCGCGGTTTTCCCCCTCACGCGGCGCTCCCCCGCCCTCGCCTCCCCGCCTCCCTACTGGGAGCAGAGCTGCATCATCTGAACGAAGTCGCCTATCTTCGCGTTCGCCTTGGCGATCTGCGAGGCCAGCGGGTGATCGCGGGAGACCAAGCTTAGCTCTCGCCAGTTGACGAGGATCTCGGGGTGCTTTCTCTGCACGTCGTCCCCCAGCGCCCGAAAATGCTTTCCGATGACGGCGAAATGCTGCGCCGCCAGATCCAGCACTTCCTGCGCCGCGTCGTTGACGCTGGCGATTATGCTGTTGATGTAGCGCAGCTGTGTCGCGTCCTTCTCCGCGCGCACTATGGCGGCCTTGAGCCTGGCTCCGTCCGAGCCGTCCGAGGAAAGCGCGTCGTCCAGCTTGGCTATCGCGTCCTGCAGGCCGGCGATCTGGTGCAGAGCCTCGGACATCTCCTTCGACGAGGCTATGTTCGTCCACTGCCCCCGGATCAGCACGAGATCGCAGAGGTCGTGGAAATCCCGCTCGAAGTGCTCCCTGAGGAAGCAGGCCAGGTAGCGAAGGCCCTCGGCGTAGGGAAAGCCCCCGAAGCCGTTCTTTCGAAGCCTGCCGCCCATGTCCTCGGTGTAGTTCTCCAATGGCTCCGGGTCCTCGCCCTCGAAGATGACGTTCGCCAGCGCGTCGATCTTCTTCTGCCTTTCCTTGGTTTTGATCGCGTCTATGCAGGCCTGCGCCGCGCGCACCCGCGCCTCGACCCAGGCCTCGGCGACGTGCTCGTCCGGGACGCGCGGCTTCTCGGCCCAGACCGGGTTTTTGCCGCCGTACTGGGCAAGAAGGAGCAGAATCTTCGAGCTTACGATGTCCCGCAGCCCGGTCAGTACCTGCGCGAACTGGGTCTCGGAGATAAGCTCCTCCTTCGTGCAGAGCCGAAGGAGGTTAAGGAGGGTCCGCCAGTCGCTTTCCGGCATGAGGCTCTGGGTCACTTCCAGGAAGTCGCCTATTTCCCTGGCCACCAGCTCGATTTTGACCGGCGCGAATTTGGGCGTGTCGGAAAAGGGCCCCTCGGTGAAGTTCTGGTCGAACTTGCGCAGGAGCCCCGGATAGTCGAAGGCGACGAGCTGGTAGATGAGCATTATCATGTTGTGGCAGCGGTTGATGCCGCTGACCCTGACCGCGTTGAAGCCCGAGGTCAGCTTTCCCATGTCGGCGCGTATCTCGTCGACAAGCTCGGACGACGTCGCCGAGGCGGCGCGAGCCTCAATGGCCTGCGGGCTGAGCCTGCGGATCGTGTCGACGATGGCCGGGTCGATGAAGGCCTCCATCACTATCTGGCGGAGCCTGGCCATTTTCTCCGGGTCCTTCATGAAGCTTCGCAGCGGAAGGATCATGCCGTACAGCGAATGGAAGAACTGCGCCAGGGAAACGTCCGCCTCGTCGGTCTTCTGCCTGAAGAACCTGGCGTACTTGTTCTCGCCAAGCTCCTTGTGCCTCTGCCTGAGCACGATCTCCCTGTCCGACATCTGCGCCGCCTTGTCGCCGGAAAATTTCGAAAAGACCTTCCCGACAATGTCCTCTGCCATACAAGCTCCTCCGTTTTGAATTCTAAGCCACGCGCCCATCGAACGCAACTGAATTTAACAGGCGTTACTATAAGATAAGACATGGCGGCCCGCCCGTCAACGCCCGCATCCGCCGGATCGGTCCACGAAAATCAGTCTTGAAAGAAGAATCGGCCACGGGGCGCAGGGAGCTGCGATCCCTATGCGCAGTCCATGACCTTCTCGGGCCAAAACTGCCCGCTTAAAGCCGGATTGAGCGACCCGTTCCCCTCTTCCCTCCGTGGCTAAGAATTCTTCGGGTTTACTGAAAAATAATTTCGCCGGATCGCTCGGATGAAACTTGCGCTTTTTCTCTTCGCGATGTATTATTGGCAAATGATGAGAAGAACAACACGCCTCGCGAGAGCAGGCGCCGCGGTTTCGCGGGGGAGGTTCCAGGCATGGAGATCAGAGTAGCGGCCCGGCGGATCGTCGCGTCCGCCGTGTCTCCCTTTTTTAAGTTCCAGAGGCGCTTTCCGCTTCCGGCCTTCATCCTTAGGCGGATGGTAGTCATGGTGGTAATGCTGTTTTTTCTGGGCCTCGGAGTTTTCGCCCTTATTTCGGCCGTTCCGGGCGACATCGTGTCGCAGGTGATCCAGGCGCAGCTTCTGGAGGGCAGCAACGTAACCGCCGAGCAGGAGGCGGCGATGCGCTCCCGCCTTGGCCTGGATCAGCCCTTTTTCGTCCAGTACTTCCGCTGGCTGGGGCGCGCGCTTCAGGGCGACCTGGGAGTGGGCCTTGTAAGCCGCGCTCCGGTCACCTTCCTTATGTGGCAGAGGCTTCTTAACACGCTTTTGCTCAACACCATCTCCCTGGTCGTCGTGACCACGCTGTCCCTCACCCTGGCCATTTACTTTTCGACGAAGGCCGGCACGCGCACGGACGTGGCCGTCACCTTCATCGCGCTCACCCTGCACGCCGTGCCGGGCCTTCTTATACTGATACTTGTCCAGCTTTTCGCCGCGGTGACCGGCCTTTTCCCGGTCACCGGCTTTCCGAACTTCAGCTTCGCCTCGAACCCCGGAGCCTTCGTCGGGTCCTACATCCATCACACGTTCCTTCTTGTGGCGGCGTCCTTTCTTGGGGGCATAGGCGGAAGCCTGCGAAGCACGCGCGCCCTTATGCTGGACCAGCTTGGCCAGCCCTACATCACGAGCCTTAGGACCCGCGGCGTGGCCGAGTGGAGGGTGTTCTTTTTGCACGCCTTCCGCAACATCCTTAACCCCATCATCACCGGAACGGCCTTCCTGCTCGCCGGCCTTTTCGGCGGGTCGATAGTCCTGGAGACGATCTTCGCCTTTCCCGGCAGAGGCCTTCTGACGTTCCAGGCGGTGCAGGCGCAGGACGTGAACCTCGTCATGGCGAACCTGATGTTCATTTCGGCGCTTTTGATGATAGGCATGGCGCTGGCGGACGTGCTTCTGGCCGTCTTCGATCCCCGCATTCGCTACGGCAAGAGCTAGGAGGCCGCGATGAGACGTTTTATTTCCTTTGTTTCCAAGCGCCCGATGGCCTTGGCCTCGTTTTTGGTAATCGCGGTCCTGTATTTGGGAATGGCCTTCGCCGAGGCGCTGGCGCCCCACCCGCACACGCGGATGTTCCCCGAATATACCTTCCACCCGCCCAACGCGCGCATCGTTGGCGGCCGGCTCGTGGCGCAGGAATGGATCGTCACGAACACCGTCACCTGGAGCTACGCCCGCATAGCCGGCCAGTTCCACCCGGTGCGCTTTTTCCATCCCGGCGCCGATGGCTACAGGCTCTGGCAGGCGATTCCGGCGACGCGGCGCGTGATGACCACCGGCGAGGGCGCCTACCCCCTGTTCCTTATGGGAGCGGATCACATGGGCAGGGACGTTTTCTCGCGCATCGTGATGGGCGCGCGCGTCTCGCTCAGCAT
>WRAL01000103.1 GCA_009780285.1 Treponema sp. | reverse complement strand
TGCAAGTTGGCGCCGGCTCCCAACGCCGCCTCGCGCGCGGCCTTTAGCGTCATGTCAAAAACAAGCCCGTGAACGGTCATGCGAAGTCCGCCGGCCGCGCTTGAAGTTGCGAACATTTTTTCACAGGAAATGTTATCTACGCCGAGCGCTTCGCGCATATTGTGTATCGCTTGATTAAGGCCGTCAATAACGCCGTTTTCGCTTGTAACCGTTGTCGGCGCCTGCCCTTGCCCGACAAAGGCAGGGGAAGAGCCAATGCCATTAAGCGCATTGACAACAGTTGTCGTCGAGCCGATTTCCGCGACGAACAAATCTACTTTCATGCTTGCACCTGAATGATCCTAATAAAAAACAAGCCCCGAACCAGCGCGAGCTGCGCTGATTCGGGACGGAACAATCGCGCGGCTTATAGCCCGTCGCGCTTCTTTACAAGAAACGATGCGACATGAACGCCCTTCGATCCGCGGCCAAAGCCGGCGTCGGCGCCGTGTTGGACGGCAAGCTCGGGCGTAACTTGCGTGCCACCGGCTGCGAACATCAGCTTGTCGCGCACGCCTTTTTCCCGCGCGATGCGATCGATGTTGGCAATATTTTTGTAATGAATGTCATCATGACTTATGATGACTGATGCCAGCATCGCGTCTGCGTTTAGTTCAATGGCCGCGTCAATAAGTTTTTCGACGGGAACGGAAGTGCCAAGATAATGCACGGTTATGCCGTACTTTTCTATGCCGCCATGCTTAATGTCAATCACCTCGCGCAGGCCAACCGAATGCTCGTCCTCGCCGACCGTTCCGCAAACCACGATCATAGGCTTTCTTTCTATGGCCGCGCGGATTTCGTCGTCGCCTAGAACATCCGGATCACGGGGAATTTCCAGCTTACCCATATCAAGGGAAAAAGGCACGCGGCCTTTTATCTCCACGCGCGTTCCTTCGGCTTCCTGCAAAACCTCGCGGCTTATCACCTCGACTTCCTGCAAATTCATTTTTCGTCCGGCTTCCAGCGCGGCGGCTTCGGCCACGCGCTTTTCCACGGGGAAAAACATGGTAACATGCACAACGCCGTCGGCAAGCCATTCCATTTCCGGCTTTAGAATATCGCCGGATCGGTATTGCTCGTTTTCGTCCATGCGCACGTACACATTGTCCTGATCGTCAAGCTCGTCGATAAAAATTATTTTTTCAGGCTTTTCAAAAGTGCAGCCGCCGATCAGGGACGCGGGATTTTCCACGGCGCCTTTATCGTACTGCGCGACATTGTTGTAGCCGTAATGCGCGGTAACAGGCGCCATGTAGTCGCTTTCGCGCTTGATAACGGTATTAGCGCCAACTCCGGTGTCGGCCTTTCTTACGATGCCGTCGCCATTGCGCTCCGGGTACTCGCCGGAATCCACGAAAAAGCCTTCCTCGACGGCGGTAAAGTAACCGCCCATTTCAAGGATTTCTTCCATAAAAAGCACCGCGCGCTCTTTAAGCTCGCGCGCCTTCTCGCGCAAGGGGCCCGAGCTTTTAAGCTCGACCATTTCCATAAGGCCGTCAAGGCCAACCAAAGTTTGCTTGGCCGTATCGCAAGCCTCTATGTTGTAAATATGCCAAGGCACGTTTCGCCCTTCGTCCGGCGTAATTGTTGACTGAATGTCCGCGCCGGTCAGCTTGGAAATAAGCATGTTCATGACATGCGTTACCGTGGCATCGCGCGTGGATGACTCAATATACTTTGTGTTCATTTGCGCGCGCATACGGTACTCGCTGAAGAGATCCCTTAGCGCAATCGCGTAGGGCAGATCGTAGTAAAGGCATGGAGCCGGCGTCGCGGAAGGCGGAACCGTGGAAAGGCAGATCAGGTCCTTGGGAATCCCGACCTTATAGGAAAAAATCGAATTGATCGCATGTTGGACCATAAGTTCCGGCATTACTTTCCATGCGTCGCGCGCCGTGGCGTTTGCGTTGTGCGCTCCGTCGATCTGCGCCATTTTTCCATAGGCAAGAATCTTTTTGGATTCGCAGGCATCAACGAACGAGCGCAGCATGTTAATGTTACGATAAATAACATTGTACTGCGGATCCTGGTGCGCGCCGTTCACGCCTTCTTCGGCAAACATAACCGCAACTTCAGGCCCGGCGACTCCGCTTACGTATGAGTGATAGTTTATCGGCCGGCCGACTTCCTCCTCGATTGCGTCCAGCGCCTTTCTTTGCGCGCGCACCTGCTTTCTCGAAACCGGAACCCCGCCAATTCCCTGCGGCGTGCCTTCGATAAGGCCGTCGAAATGGCTTTGGCCGGCGGTTCGAATCACCATTATGTGATCGGCTCCATGCCAGGCGACCATGCGCATGCGCCTAATGTCATCCTCAAAGCGCCCCGAAGCGATTTCCGTGGTTATCACCGGCATGGGCTGCGGATCGATGTTGTCGAAGTTATGCGCGGTAAGAAGCCCCAGGCTTTGCTTTAATGGCTGCGAAGCGTCCTTGTAGGTAAAATTCCCCAGCTTGAGGTTCGGCGCCGGCTTGCGCCAAGTCCAGCCCTTGCGCTTGGGCCGGTAGTTTTCAAGGTCCTTCAATATTTCGCGCACGTCTAGTTTTTCGTTTTTATCCAGGCGCTCCATTAGTTTGCCTCCTTCGCGGGAGCCGCGCCGAAAAAGCCTTCGACGTCTTCCCAAAATTTGCCTTCCGCCAACGCAAGGCCTGCTTCCCGAATGCTAATATTTTTTGCATTCGACAGCTTGTAGACAATGTTCCCCGCGCCGTGTCCCAAAAGACTTCTTTGAAGGGCGCCATCGACAATGGGCTTCACTTCCACGGAGGAAAAACCCATGCGCAAAAGCACCGAGCGCTCGATCGAGGGCGAGGTATATTCATGGCCCATCTTCAAAAGCGGATCGACGACGCGCTCGGCTAATTCCCAAAAACGCGCTTTCAGTTGCTCGTCGCTCAATCCTTCCAGTTTTTTCCGGCGCAGGCCATAATCATCCGCGCGTTTCATTCGTTGCCTCCTGTAATCTCGTCAATAATTTTACAAACTTTTTCGGCTCCAAGCCGAGTTTCCGCCGCCAGAAACTGAATGTCGTAATCCTCTACCTTTTTCGCGCAGCCTTGTACCGCCGTCGCAATAAGCGACCTGCGCAATTTTCCCAAGTCAACCTCGCTCGCGCGCATCTGCCCGGGCGTTTTTGGCAGAACGATATTCCGGCCGGGAATCTCGTCCTTTGGATCGCCGGAAAAAACCTCGATGCCGTTTGCAATTGCGAAGGAAAGCTGCGGCTGAACATGCTTACCGGCGCCGGTGTATTCGGTTTCCTGCACCACTATCGTTTGATCCGCGTCCATCTCCTGCGCAAGCGCAAAGGCTGCGGCAAGCGACGTATTTCCGGCCGGGCCGCGCTCAAGCCCTTCGAGGCTTGCAAGAAGTTCCGTCATGTAAAAAACCTCGCCCTGGCTTACCGTAACGTAGCGATCCAGATAGCGAAGCGGGCGCGCCGCGCTGCGCGGGACGTCGCTGCGATCCGGCCACATCGCGAAAGGAACGCCAAAGCCTGTATGCCCGGTGGTAAAACTTTTGCGATTAAAGGCGCGGTCCGAAGCCATGTGAAGCCCTTCAAGATTCACCGAGGCGCCGATAACCTGCGTCGCGCAACCGGCCTTGGCAAGCCCGCGCGCCGTTCCGGTAACATTGCCGCCGCCTGCATGTGTGGCGACAACCGCGTCAGGAAATTTTCCCGTGCGCTCTTTCATCTGCCGCGCAAGTTCAAAGCCTAAAGTTTCCATGCCAAGGATTCCAAAAGGCGAATAAAGCGAGGCGCTGAAAAAACCGGTTTCCTCCAGAAGCCTTAAAGACTGGTAAAACAATTCCGGCCCGACCGTGGTCTGCACGACCTCCGCGCCGAAAGCCTCGCATTTGCGCGCCTTTTCGATAATTTCCGGCTGGCCGACCATGCGCGAATCGTAGCATTCCTGAACGATAATGCACTTGAGCCCGCGCGCCGCCGCCTGGCTTGCCACCGCCGCGCCGAAGTTTCCGCTCGTCGCCGCGATCACGCCTTTATAGCCGAGCTTTTTCGCTTGGTAGGCCGCCATCGAAGCGCGCCGGTCCTTAAAACTGCCGGAAGGGTTCGCCGCCTCGTCCTTGATAAAAATGCGCGCGCCCTTCCCGGCCTGAGCAAAGGCCCGCGCAAGCGCCGTCATATTTCTAAGCTCGATGACAGGAGTCGCGCCGACGGAAACATCGCGCTGAACGGATTCCACAGTCTTTATGTCAAAACCCGTGCTGGCAAGCATTCCTTCGTAGTCAAAAGAAAGCGCGCCGCGCTCGAACTGGGCAAAATCGATGCCGGCGGAAGCCTTGATAATATCGCCCTTGCGCGCAAGAACCGCCGCATAGCTCATATCTTTTTCGCTCATGCGCGCGCCTCCCCAAAAAGAATTTCCCTCGCATCGTCCCCAATGCGCCTAAGCTGCTCGACATGCTCGCCGTAGCCAATATTATAGAAGGGATTAATCTCGACAAGCTCGCCGGATTCAAGGCGGCCGGATTTCGTAAGCACGGTAACTTCCTCGCCGATTTCGCCCGGCGCGACAAGGCTACCCTTTACCCACATCACAAAAGGTACGCCGCGCGTTTCCTCCGGCAGTCTGTCCGCGCGCTCGCCGCTTTGCAAAACCGTTTTTTTAATTCGCGCCCAGGCGCCTTTTTCCGCCATCCTTTACCTCACGATTTTTTTGTCAGGATCCACGCAATCCCTAAAATCGCCCATGATCGCGCGCGGAACCGGAATGTCTATCATCGTGCGCAGGCCGGCGCGCGCGTTGATCACGTGCGGGATGCAGTTTACCGCCATCGCTATCGTTCCAAGCCCGCCTGAAATCTCAGGCTTTATTTGCATACTAATCGCCGGCTCGCCGGAAAGCTCGATGTAGTCGCCGGTAAAAACGCCCTCGGTTTCCGGCTCGATCTGCTGCGGGTGTTCCATCGTGATAATTTTTTTCGCGCCCTTGTAGCCCTGACCGCTCATGTTGATGCCGGCCACGTTGCCGGCCTTTGCGCTGCCGTGCGGCGCGACGCGATCGACCTTCGTTACGATTGGCTCCATCTGCTGCTCGAATCGCTCTACGCCAAGGCCAAGCGCGTCGGAAATCATGCCGATGGATTCGGCGAAACCAACGTGCCCGGCAAGGGCGCCGCTTTTCGCGCCTTTTTCAAAAGCCTCGACGGAAATGCCCACGCCCTGCTCTTCCATAACGGTCTCGCCAAAAGGGGAAAGGCTGTTTACCCTGCGGCATAAAACGCCGTCAACGCGAGTCATCGCGCCGGAAAGGCAGACCGCCAGAAGATCCATCGCAAGGCCGGGATTAATGCCGGTTCCCAAAACGCTTACCCCGTTGGCCTTTGCGATCTTGTCCATTTCCAAGGCAAGCTCCGGGCTTTGCGCCTTTGGATAGCTCATCTCCTCGGCGATAGTGATAACGTTTGCGCCTTGCTCAAGCGCGAATTTTATTTTATCGAAAACCTTTTTTACAAAAGAATCCGTGGCGATCATGCAGACGTCGCAACGGCCTTTTACGAGCGCCTCGGCGATTTTATCCGTGATAATCACCTCCGCGCGCCCGGCGCGCTCGACTCCCAGCGCCGCGTAAAGGCTTTTTCCCACGCGCTCAGGGTGCGCGTCGCAAACCCCGACAATATCCACGCCCCTTTTTTCCAGCAGCATTCTCGCCATGCCGGAACCCATAGCGCCGAAACCCCACAGCGCAACTTTTACGTTTTCCATACGCGCAACTCCTTGCAAAATCGTGGTATATATATAGAACAAACATGCGCGGCCGCGCGGCATCGATCCGCGCGGCCGCCCACAAAAAGAAAGACTACAAAAGACCCTTCAATGGGGTGTAGGCCATTCCAAAGTCCTGCGCCACTTCCTCGCAGGTAAGGCTTCCCTTGTAGCAGTTCACGCCGAGCAAAAGCCCCTC
>WRAL01000102.1 GCA_009780285.1 Treponema sp. | reverse complement strand
TGTCGCCGCGCTCCAAATGCCCGAGGCGCCCGCGCGCGCCGGGGCGCGGGGCATTCGCGTTGGGAGTCGTGGAAGAAAGGCCGCTCTTCTAGAGGAAAAACCTTCGCACAAGGCGCCCCTGCGCCTTGCGCGAAGGTTTTAGGTTGTCGGGACTTATATCGGGGGCAACCATGCGTGGAGTTTAGAGGCGGCCTTTTGATCTAGGGCCTTTTGATCCCTGGCCCCCTCGCCCCGCCGCGCGCGGGTCCTCGGTCATGTCGCCGCGCTCCAAATGCCCGAGGCGCCCGCGCGCGCCGGGGCGCGGGGCATTCGCGTTGGGACTCGTGGAAGAAAGGCCGCTCTTCTAGCGTTCCGGAATATTCGGTTTGCTAAATCGTAACGTTCGATAATTCCTTTCCGAGCAAGGAATTATCTCAACCTGCATACGGTCATTTGAATATTCCGGAACGCTAGCGGCCTTTGCGCAATGGACGCGGCGATTTAAGGTTTTTCGTGTTTTCCCAAGGCAATGCGCTTCGGCGCCGGCTTTTCGGCCTTGCCCTGCGTTGACTAAATTCATTCTTTCGGCGGATGATGCCCCATCTACATCATGGAGTTTTACATGCGCGAATTTTTGTCTTCCAGGCTTATAGCCCTCGCCGTTTTGGCCGCCTTCGTCATCGCAAGCTGCGGATCGCCTGTATCGCCTAGCGGCCCGGAACCCAAGCCGCCGCCCCCAAGCCTGGGCTTTGTGTTTCTCGATGAGAACTACAGCGCCACGATTAATGACACCGGCAGGATCGGCATGTTCGTCGAAAACAGCAAGGACGCCGAAGGAGTGCTGATCGTCGCCGAGATACAGAGCAACCACATCGACAATGATATGATCGTGCGGATCATCGACGGCGCGGAAGGGACCATCGTTTCCATGATCTATTCCGCCCGCGCCGCGTTCCCGCGCTCGATCGCTGTAACCGCTGAGGAAGGCGGGGAAGAAGTCCTCATAACAGGGGAATTTACGGCGAACGATCTGGTCGCCGGAACGTTCTCGGTCAGCTTTCACGACGGCGAAGAGACCGAGGTTATGGAAAACATCGCTCTCAATCTTGACATTTTAAACGCGCGCGAAAAATCGAGCGAGTTTTCCTCGACGCTGAACGCGCGGCTTGGCGGCATTATGACCTCTCTTGCGATTTGGGACAGCCTCGCGCGGGAGCTACAGTTCGATGGCCTAGCCAGGGGAAAATTTACCGACGGCCTGCGGAAAGCGCTTTCCGGCGTTTTTCGCGTCGTCGCCAAGATCACGGCTTTTGTGGCCGTCGTCGTGGAGCCTTACAAGCCCGCTCTTGCCTCTGCGTTAACGATGGTATCCAAAGCGGCGAACTTAATAGCCGATTTGATTTATCCCGAGGGTAAAACCCCGCACAAGCCGGGACATGAAAATCCGGCGGAAAACGATTTGCGGCCAGAGATTGAGATAAGGCTCAATGGGGACAAGCTTATTAACAATGATGATAGCGTTCTGTACTATCCAACGGATCCTATAACCTTTAACATTGAGATTGTTGACTATGGCTCTTTAAATGGCCAAGCGATTTCACAGGATATTATCATTCTCAGTGAAAACTTTTATCTCGCCGTTGATCCAGACACAGGAAAGATAATTCCAGACGGTGAGGTTTCCAACGCATCGTTTCTTCGCTGTAAATACTCATTGCCATATGAAGGGGCCTCAGACTTTACTGTCTATAGGCACAGGGAAGGTTCTGCTGATAAAGGCGGAGTGAAATTCGTTATACAGTTTGGCGTTAATGTGATTATTAACGGCGTTGACGAAAGTGGGTATGTTTTTTCAGATGGCGCCCTTAGCCCAAGCAAAGCCCCGCAGGGAAACTTGTTCGTTCTAAACTTCACCGCTCTTCATCCATAGGCCAGAAGGAGACAACCATGCGCCACGCATCATCAGGATTTTTTGCTTCCTGCGCGCTATTTTTTTGCATTGCCTTCGCAGGCTGCGAATTTTTCCAATGGCCGCAACCTGAAACGCCGCCGTCGCCGCCAGCTTGGTTTACGTATCTGGATCCGGCGGGCCGGCCCGTCGCGGACGCGACGGAAAGGCTGGCGGTGTTTTTTGGCCTTAACCCCCTGTATCAAACCGAGGCCGCCAGCCGTATCGCGATCATGGCCGATCCTCTTTCCGTCTCGGGAGACTCGGCCGTCCGATCCGTTAATACTTCCAAAATTGAAACAAGCGGCGAGATCGGCATGCTCTTTCTTGGCGAAAGCGATTTTCCCTCGGAAATAACGATAGCTCACGAAGGCGAGGCGCTTTTTGGATCTTTCGTAAATCGCCATGGCGACCTATACAGCGTCGTTTTTAGCGATTCGGCTGGCGAGCGGGAAGCTCGCTTTGAGGGACTTGCGCTGGACGCCGGCTTGCTTGAATCCCTTTTATCCGTGGATAAAAAACTGTCCTTGGACGAAAGCGCTCGCCTGCGCAGAATCATCGCCTTTTTCGCCGTATTGGAAAGCCTGCGCCTGCAAATTGACGCGACGCGATGGGCCGGATGGGGCTGGGAAATTTTTTCGGCTGCGGTAAACGACGGCGATCTTGTATCCGCGTCCGGCATGATCATAACTTCCCACACAAACGGAACAGGGGCGCGCGCGAACCCTGCTCTCGCCCGGAGGCTCGCGCTCGCCGGCCTGAAAGTCGAGCCGCTGGCGCGCGGATCCGCCGCATGGATGCTGCCGCCGGCGCCTCCGCCGATCCCGCCGGAAAATCACGGCGCCTTGCCGCAGGTCCATGTAAAGATTGACGGAGTTCCGGCGCTGAACAACGCGCAAAAACCGATTTACCTCGATTTGGAAGCGGCGGTTTCCATCGAGATTTCGTCCTCGGATGAAGGCGCCATCGACCTGGAATACCTTTTTTTCGCTTTCGATCCGCGCAGGGGGCTTATTATGCACCGATCGACGGCTCCGTCCAATTCGGCTTTTTTCTCTTTTGAGGAGGAAAGCCTTGAGGAAGATATCGTCCGCCTTGAGGTAAGAAGAAATAGAATTGGGCATTTCTACGAAGGCGCCGTGAGCTTGGTTATTCGTTTTGCGCAACAGGTCGAAATAAACGGCGAGCCCACAGGATATGCCTGGAGCGCGCGGCCCGGTCGCTACTGGGGCGGAGAAATACTTGAAGCGAAGGGCGCCGGCTATCTGTTTGTCTTGAACTTCACGGTGATAAAGCCGAGAGAGGAAGCATAGCAATGAAACGACTAGCCTTTCTCAAAGCCACGATCCTTGCGCCATTAGCGCTTGCGTTTGTGTTTGCGGCGATTGCCTTCGCGGGCTGCGAATTTTTCCAGTGGCCAGATCCTAAAGCGCCGGGAGGCGAGCCTTGGAAAAAGCCGCCTATAAACTGGCCGCCAAGCTGGCCGTCTCCGACTCCGCCGCGAGCGCCCGTCGAGCCAAGGCCGGAGATTCCGCCGACGCTTTCAATCAGGCTGAATGGCATTGCCGTGGAGAACAACGCTAAGGCTGTGTTCCTTCGGCAGGGAGAATCAATTGTCTTTGAAATTGCGGCAAGCGATTTTGGCTCGCTTGAAAAAGGAACCGACCTTTTCGACGGGGAACATTTCCTCTTCACGATCGACCCACTTAAAGGCGGGTTGGCGCATCCTGGCTACTATAATAGCGCATATTTTTCCATTAACGTCCGTGCCACGGAAAACGCTTCCGCGCAAATCATGGTTACCAGGAACGACGTTCATGGCGTTTACCATAACGGCATAGCGCCGCTTTTCCTGCGCTTCAATCACTGCGTCGAGATCGAAGGCGAAAGCGGCGGCTACATTTGGAACAATACGCTTGGAAAGTTTGAAAAAACCGATGGCCCGGGAAATTTTGTCGTCATAAACCTAACAACCGAGTCGCCTGAATCAACACAAGAACCGGAGGCTGAGAAGCAGCAATGAAACCTAGTGTTCCGGAATATTCGGTTTGCTAAATCGCAGCGTTCGGTAATTCCTTGCCAGGCAAGGAATTACCTCAACCTGCATTCCGTCATTTGAATATTCCGGAACACTGGCGCAATTTTCAAAGCCGCGATCATAACGCTCGCGGCGCTTGCATTCGCAGGCTGCGAATTTTTCCAGTGGCCCGAGCCTAA
The DNA here is from genome assembly GCA_009780285.1 of Treponema sp. GTDB lineage: Bacteria > Spirochaetota > Spirochaetia > Treponematales > Breznakiellaceae > WQXQ01. The sequence continues at coordinate 1,846 of WRAL01000102.1, read as the reverse complement.
AACGCCGGGCGACGATCCTTGGAAAAAGCCGCAGATTCCTTGGGTCGCGATCCCTCGCGCGCCCGAGGCTATGCCCGGAGCGCTGCCGCTTATTTCCGTGCAGCTTAACGGCGGGCCGGCTCCGAGCGACGAGCATATGGTGTATCTTGAACACCCTAATTCCGCGACCTTCAAAATTTCAGCGCTGAACATGGAGTCTCTTCCACAAGGAGCTTCTCTCTTTGACATGGATCATCTGCTATTCGAGACGACATCCATCGGCAATCCGCTGTATATTTTCAAGTCAACCAACGCTCTGTATTATGACTGGCAAATTTCCGGCGCGGAAGACGGAGGCTTGGAAATTACGCTCGCAAGGGGGAAATCTAACGGCTGGCACGCTAACGGCATCTCGCGCGTTTTTGTACGCTTCAACCACTACGTCGAGCTTGAAAGAGAAAGCGGCGGCTACCTCTGGAACGACAAGCGCGGCCTTATCGAAAAAACCGACGGCCCAGGGAATTTCGCCGCGATCAACCTAAGCGCGCTTCCGCCGCTGCCGCCCGGCATGGACTACGCTCTTTTCGATAGCGACGGCAACGCTGTTGGCAAGGACTATTGGTTCCACGAAATAGCGCTGACGCTTGACGGCAGCGAGGATATAGACGGCGCCAGAATCTCCGCTGAAACATCAGAGCCAGGGCTTTTTTGGCTCGGCCATGAGATGACCGCGCGGATCGCGCGCAAGGACGAGGGCTTCGCGTTCTCCGTTACCTTCGCCTCGACCTTCGACCTGTTTCCAAGGGAATTCGTCCTTGCCTTTGACGCAGGCGACGAAGGCGAGATTGCGCTGCGGGGCGATTTTACCGCCCACGATTTTGATCTCGGAACTTTTTCAGTCGAGCTTTTCGACGACGATGGTGACAGCATCGTTATTGAAAATATTTCTTTGAACATGGGCCTTTTCAATCAGCAGCGGTATTGCTACGCGCGCCCGTACATGAAAGAAAGGGCGCTGCTGCACGGCATGTTCGCCGCGCTTGCTATCATGGGCGAAATCGTCGCGCTTTGGCGCGACGACTTCGCCTCGGAGTTTTGACGCGGGCCAAAGCCCGCGTCAAGACTCCACGCTTGGCAGCCAGGAATCAAAGCCGCGGTCAATCCACTCGGCAGGTTTCTAGGCGACGAAGGCGGGCGTCGTCCAGCTTTATTCGAAGGTTCTTTTCCTGAGTGGGAATCACCAGCCCTTTGGGGCCGTTCTTGGCGCGGCGCAGGTATTTGGCCTGGGTGTAGAACAGGTCGCCCTCGCCGCCGGAGCGCCCCTTGGAATAAAACAGGGCGAGGTTTCCGGCGTCCAAAAGCGCCTCAAGGGGAAAGGACTTGCCGGCGCGCGCCTTGATAAAAACGTATGCGCCGGGAAAATCCCGGGCGTGAAGCCAGAGGTCCGATCCCCGCACATGCCGGCGCAAAAGCGCGTCGTTCTCGTCCGCGTCCCTGCCGACCAGCATTAGCCAGTCCCCGCTTTTGAAAGCCAGGCCGGGGCGCTTTTTCGCCTTGGCCTGGGGCGAGCGCGCCGGTTTTCTCGCCGCGCCCTCGCCGCGAAGGATTTTCGCGAGAACCAGCGGGTTTTCCTCGCCGACCAAAAGCGCCAGCCTTTTTTCCACGTCCTCAAGCTCGCGCTCGCCGGCCGAGATCTCGGCGCGCAAGGCGGCCAGGCCTTTTTTCGCCTTGCCGTACTGCGCGTAGTAAAGGTCGGCCTGCGCGCCCGGCGCCTTGAGCGGCTCGAGCCTTATTCGCGCCTCGCCGCCGGAAAAAAAGTCCTCGGCCACAAGCCATTCGTCGCCGGCCTGGATGGCGGCCAGGTTCG
>WRAL01000101.1 GCA_009780285.1 Treponema sp. | reverse complement strand
TGAATCTGCGCCCGGACCTGTCGCAGTTCGAGGGCGTGGGCTTCATGCCGGACCTTTGGGTGCATCCGGACTACGCGCTGGAGCGGACGCTTGCCTTCATCGAGCGCTACGGGCTGGCGCACTAGCTCGTAGCGCGGAAACGCCGTAGCGGGATTTGCCCCGCGTTCCCCTTCTTCCTCCGTGTAACTCCGTGTCCTCCGTGGTTGGTCAATCTGCCTACGGCAGATTGACTCGGAGTTTTGGCGTTGCCAAAACTCCAGGGGTGGGTGAAAGAAGAATCAACCACGGAGTACGCGGAGTCTCGCTTCGTGGTCAGCTTTCCGGCGAAACTGATTTCCTTGAGCGGCCGGCGCGGTAGCAATTCCCGGCGAGATCGTGTATGCTGTTCCCGAGGATTAATGGATGCAAACGGCGTCGTCACTTAACGATTCGGGCATAGCGCTTACCGAGGCGAACCGCCCCTGCGACGCGATAGAGCTTTTTCGCAAGGCGCTGTCGATGGAGCCGGAGAACCCTCTTTTGTGGCTTAACCTGGGAATCGCCCAGCAGCGCATGGGGGAATACGAGCTGGCCGTCGCCAGCTTCGAGAACGCGCTCTGCCTGGACTGCGGCCTGGGCGACGCCTGGCTTTCCCTGGGGCTTATCCACTACGAGACCGAGGATTTCGACCTGAGCGAGCAGTGCTACCGCTCGGCCCTGGAAAGCGACGGCTCCAATCCCAAGGCCTGGAACAACCTCGGCGCGCTGGCCTTCTCCCAGGGGAACTACCGCGAGGCGCGGGAGCGCTTCGAGCAGGCGGTGATCCTCGACCCGCACTACAGGGACGCGATCCTCAACCTGCGCGACGCCTGCGCCGAGCTGGGCGACAAGCGGGCGGCGGCGGAATTCGATCGCGCGCTTGCCGCGCTCGTGCCGGCGCGGGAGCTTTCGCCCTCGCGGAAAATGTCGCGCAAGGCGTGAAGGTTCTTTACATAGCCGAGATCGTCGGCAAGGCCGGGGTTTACGCCTTCAAGCAGGCGCTCAAGGAGCTGCGCCGCCGCGCGTCCTGGGACTTTCTGATCGCCTGCGCCGACGGCGCCACCGGATCCGGCGGGCTTGGCAGGAACCACGCGGCCTACCTGGCCAAGCTGGGGGCCAACGTCCTTACCACCGGCGATTTCTGCTTTTACAAAAAAGACCTCTGCGATAACTTCGACAAGCTGCCCTACGTCCTTAGGCCCTACAACCTAAACCAGGAGGCGCCGGGATCCGGCGCGCGGGTCTACAAGGCCGGAAGCGGGAAGGTCGCCGTGGTCTCGCTTTTGGGGCAAAGCGGCTTTTCGAGGCTGCACGGATCGAGCCCCCACGCGCTGCTGCCGGCGCTGCTGGCAAGGCTTCGCGCGCAGACCCCTTACGTGATCGTGGATTTTCACGCGCAGGCAAGCGCGGAAAAAAAGGCCCTTTTCCTGGCCGCCGACGGGCTTTGCTCGGCGGCGCTCGGCTCGCACGCGCGCGTCCAGACCGCCGACGAGACGGTCCTGCCCGGAGGGACGGCGATCATCACCGACGCCGGGCGCACAGGGGCGCAGGAATCGGTGGGGGGCTGCGACGCCGCCTCGCGCGTCCGCGAGTACCTCAGCGGCATACCGGACTGGACGCGGGAATCCTGGGAAAGGCCGGAGGCGCAGGGCGTCCTCGTCGACATGGGCGAGGACGGCCGGGCGCGCTCCATCGAGCGCATACGCGTTCCGGTTTCCGTGGACGAAAAGGACAAAGGCGGCGCGCCGGCCGACTGATCGGGGCGCGATTCGCGAAAAAAATATTTTGCGCGCGGAGGGTTTTCACATGGGTTTGATTAAGGCGGCTTTTGGGGCGGCCGGGGGAACGCTGGCCGATCAGTGGCTGGAATTTTTCGTCTGCGAAAGCCTTGACGCGGACGTTCTGGCGGCGAAGGGGCAAAGAAAAACGTCGAAAAGGGGCGCGAACAAAAAAGGCGACGACAACGTCATTTCCAACGGCTCGGGGCTTGTGGTGAACAAGGGGCAGGCCGCGATGATCGTCGACAACGGGAAGATCGCCGAGTTCTGCGCGGAGGAAGGGCATTACACCTACGATCAGTCTTCCGAGCCGAGCGTTTTCTACGGCGGCCTTGGGCAGGGAATTTCAGGCGCGCTCAAAAGCGCCTGGGAACGCCTCAAGCGCGGCGGAATCCCCGGAAAGGATCAGCGCGTGTATTATTTCAACACGAAGGAAATACCGGGAAACAAGTACGGCACGCCGAACCCCATTCCGTATCTGGCCGTCGATCCGAGCCTGGGAATGCGCCTGACGATAAGCCTGCGCGCCAACGGCAGCTATTCGTACCGCGTGTCGAACCCCATGCTTTTTTTCGCCAACGTCACCGGAAACGTGGAAAGCGAGTACCGGCGCGACCAAATAGACTCGCAGCTTAAAAGCGAGATAATCACGGCGCTTGGCCCGGCGCTGGGAAAGCTCGGCAGGAACGGGATGGAGTATCACGAGATTTCCTTTCACACCGAAAGGCTCGCCGAAATTCTTAACGAGACCCTTAGCGACAAATGGAGGGACGCGCGCGGCATCGAGATCGCCGCGTTCGGAATCACCTGCGCGGCCACGCCTGAGGACGAGCGAAGGATAAAGCAGTTCCAGTCCGCGGCGATGCTGCGCGATCCCACGATGGCCGCCGCCAAGCTGGTCGGCGCGCAAAGCGAGGCGATGATCGCGGCGGCCGAAAATCCCGGCGGCGCGATGACGGGATTCATGGGCCTGGGAATGGCCGGCGCGGCCGGCGGGATGAACCCGCAGGCGCTTTTTCAGATGGGCGCGCGGCAGGCCGCGCAAACGCAATCCGCGCAAGCTTCCCGCGCGGATTCGTGGGACTGCGCCTGCGGGCATTCCGGCAATTCCGGAAAGTTTTGCGCCGACTGCGGAAAGCCCAGGCCCGCTCCCGCGCAGGGAACGTGGGACTGCGCCTGCGGGCATTCCGGCAATTCCGGAAAGTTCTGCGCCGACTGCGGAAAGCCCGCGCCGGCGCCGGCGGCAGGCCCCTGGACTTGCGCCTGCGGGCATTCCGGCAACTCGGGGAAATTCTGCGCCGAGTGCGGAAAGCCGAGGGGGTGATCCGGTGCCGATAAAACAGTACAAGTGTTTGAGCTGCGGCGGCGCGCTCGTCTTTGATTCCGGCGCGCGGAAAATGAGCTGCCGGCACTGCGACTCGGAGTTCGAGCTTGCCGACGTCGAGGATTACCAAAGCGAGCTTGAGGCGCATCCGGAGGAGGGCCTTTGCTGGAGCGCGCGATCCCGCGAGATCGAGGCCTGGGAAAACGGCGGCCTGGGCGAGCTTGAAAGCGGATCCTGCCCTTCCTGCGGCGCCGAGCTTGTCGGCGGGCAAAACGCCATCGCGATGGTCTGCCCCTTCTGCGGCAACGCGCAGATAGTGAAAAGCCGGATTTCCGGGCTTTTGAAGCCGGACTGCGTCATTCCTTTCAGGCTGGACAAGGCCGCCGCCGCGGGGGCGCTGGAAAGCTTCTGCCAGGGAAAAAGGCTTCTTCCCGACGGCTTCCGCGAAAAGCCGGCGCGGGACATGAGCAGCGTTTACGTTCCCTTCTGGCTTTTCGACGCGCGCGCGCGGGGCCATTTGCGCTTTCGGGCGACGAAAACGCGCAGCTGGAGCGACGCCGCCTACAACTACACGAAGACCGACTATTACAGCGTCGTTCGCGACGGGGAGCTTAGCTTCGAGAAAATTCCGGTCAGCGCCTGCGACAAGCTTTCCGGCGGGCGCGTCGAGGCGATAGAGCCTTTCGATTACGGCGATCTCAAGGATTTCAGCCCGGCCTTTCTTTCCGGCCATGCCGCCGAAAAATTCGATCTGAGCGTCGACAAGTGCCGCGAGGCCGCCGGCGCGCGGATCAAGGAATCGGTGGAGCGCCAGTTCGCCGGCTCCGTGTCCGGCTATTCCTCGGTAACGACGGAAAGCTCGAGCGTGGAAGTTACGGACGACAAGGCCAGCTACGGGCTTCTGCCGGCATGGACCCTCAACGTCCGGCACGACGGCAAAACCCATTTTTTCATGGTGAACGGGCAGACCGGCGCCCTGGCCGGCATCCTCCCCGTGGACCGGCGCAAGTGCTGGAAATACGGGATTTTGATTTTTCTTATATCGGGCGCCGCGCTCAGCCTCGGAGCCCTGGCGCTGTGGCGTTTTCTGGACATCGACTTTCTTCCAATGGCAATAGCGGCCTGGGCCTGCGCGCTCGTCGTCGGCCTTTCCGTGGTGGGCTCTTGGAAAGGCGCAATGAGCCGCGCCACCGGAAGCGCCGCCGCCTGCGACTACGCCTCGCCCGGCAGCCTGAGCTTTAGGGAAAAGAAAGATCGCTTTCTGTACAGCAAGGTCGTGAAGGTCAGGCGGCAGCAGCAGCCATCGGGAGGCCGCCGGCGGCGCTAGCGCGTCCGTCGTTCGCGGAAATCGATTTTCGCAAATTGCCACGGAGCTGGCGCGGAGAAAATCCCTTCCATGCCGCGCGCGCAAGGCCCCGCATTCAGGCATGGAGTTGCGGGGCGGGCAAAAAAGGCCCGCCCCACAGCTCCGAGGCCAATCCGCCCGCGGCGGATTGACCCGGGCTCAATCGACCATTTGCACCGCCGTGTCCTTGGCGTTGTAGATCGACATGTCCATCTCCTTCGAGGTTTTCGCCGTCACCACGCCGGATACGATGCCGTTGGAAACGTTGACGAGCGTTCTTCCCATGTCGATAAGCGGCTCGATGGAGATAAGAAGGCCGGCCAGCGCCACGGGGAGGTTCATCGCGGAAAGCACCACGAGCGCCGCCATGGTCGCGCCGCCGCCCACGCCGGCTATGCCGAACGAGCTTATCGCTATCACCAGCACCAGCGGGATAAGGAAGCCCGGCGAGAAGGGGTTGATGCCCACGGTCGGCGCTATCATCACGGCAAGCATCGCCGGGTACATTCCGGCGCAGCCGTTCTGCCCGATGGACGTGGCCAGCGACGAGGAGATGCCGGCTATGCCCTGCGGGACGCCGAGCTTTTTCACCTGGGTGCTTATCGTAAGCGGCAGGGTCGCCGCCGAGGATCGCGAGGTAAAGGCGAAGGCGAAGGCCGTGAGGCATTTTTTCACGTAGATGATCGGGTTGCATTTAAGGACGAGGAGGATCGCCAGGTGCATGAGGAAGATGATCGCCAGCGCGACGTAGTTCGCGATAACGAAGGTGCCAAGCTCGGCGATCTGCTCTATGCGCTGCGTCGCCAGGAACCGCGTCATCAGCGCCAGAATTCCGTAGGGGGTAAGCGAGATGATGAACGAGACGATCTTCATCACGGCCTCGCGCGCCGAGCTTAGGAAGCTCGTCATAATCTCCGATTCCTTGGGGAACTTGGCCCGTATCGAAAGAATGGCCACGCCAAGCAGCATGGAAAAAAGCACCACGCCGAGGGTGGAGTTCGGCGCCTGGCCGGCGAAGGCGTTGAACACGTTCGTCGGGATGATCTCGATGATGCGCTGCGCGATGTTGGCGCTGGTCACGGTGTTGGCCGTCGTCGCGAGGTAGTCCATGCGGTTGGCCTCTGCCGTGCTCTGCGCTATCGCGCTGGAATCGAGGTTGAACCAGCTTGTAACGAAAACGGTGATCAGCGCCGAGGCCGCCGTGGTCGCGATAAGGACGGCGAGAATCACGCTGCCGTATTTCCCCAGGATTTTCGGATCCTTGAGGTTGGTGATCGCCGTGGTGATCGACACGAACACGAGCGGTATCACGATCATCTGCAAAAGCCGCGTGTATCCCGTGCCTACGATATTGTAGAGACTGATCGTCGGCGTCGTGGCCGGATGCGCCGGGCCGTAGATGAACTGCATGGCCGCGCCCCAGGCTACGCCCAGCACGAGCGCGGTAAGGACCCTCCTCATAAAGGAAACGCCGCGGCGGTGCTGAACGAAGAGCAGCGCCAAGAGAGCCAGCATCACGACCACGTTAATAAAAACCTGCATTTTTTTCTCCTAATCGATT
>WRAL01000100.1 GCA_009780285.1 Treponema sp. | reverse complement strand
CGCCGTACAGCGCGACCACGGCGCCGGGCGAGATCGCGTAATAGGGCGCCACGTCCACCGAAAAGCTGATCGCCGAGGGGGACATTTCCGCCGCCTCGCCCAGCCTAAGGCCGCTGGAGGCCCTGAGCCTGATGCCGAAGGACTCGTTTATGTCGATGTTGGCTCCTAGCCCCAAAGTAAGCGTGTGCGGATCGTCATAGCCCTCCTCGTCTTTAAGCGACAGCCTTGCGCCGAAGTCCAGCGCCAGGACTTTGGGGGCCGTAACGTGGATCATGCCGTGAAAGGTCCCGATGCCGTCCTCGGCCATCTTGTAGGAAAAGCCGAAGTGCCCAAAGCCGAGGTTAAAGCGCAGGCGCGTCATCGAGCCCCATAAAAAGTCGGTCGAGTCGGCCTTGCCCATCGGGTAGGGAACGCCTATAGAAAGCTGCGCCGCGCCGTCGAAGGGAAGAAATTCGAGGGAGGCTCCGGTATCCACGGCCTCCGGAAAGGCCGCGTGGTGGCTTAGCCCGCCAACGCTGATGGGCACGCCGGAATCGTTCCAGTGAAATTCCTGCCTGCCCAGTCCGCCGGTAAAAAACCCTATGCCCTGCCCGAAGCCGAACCAAAACCAGTCCGCCGGCATCCACCAGCCGTGGGCGCCGAGGGTGGCGTAGTGGCTCCATGCGCCGGTCGCAAGCTGGGGTATCTCGGCGCCTATGTCCCCGCGAACCTCCGCGCGGCCTCCGAAAACGCCGACGGGAGTGAACGCGCCCCCCTGAGCGAAAAACATGACGGAGCCTTTCATAAAAGAGGTGGCCTTGATGTCGGAGCCTTCCACGTCAAGCCAGATAGGGACGAAATCGACGACGGCCTCCCCGCCAAAGACGAAGTCGGCGGCCTCGGCGCCGCGCGGAACGGCGGCGAGGGCCAGCGCCAAAGCCGCGCCCGCGGCGATCAGTTTTTTCACTTGCAATCCTCCTCAATACGCGCGCGTGAGCGCGCCGGCAGCGCAAAAACGAGTTCTGATCTAACTATCGCTCAGAAGGCGGCGCCTGTCAAATCCGCGCCCCGCCCGAGCCTGCCCTCTCGCCCAAAAGGCGAGAGGGCAGGCTCGGGCGGGAGGGACAAGCCGCCCTAGTGTTCCGGAATATTCGGTTTGCCAAATCGCAACGTTCGGTAATTCCTTGCCGGGCAAGGAATTACCTCAACCTGCATACCGTCATTTGAATATTCCTGAACACTAGCCCTTGTTCCCGTCCAGCCATTTCATGGCCGCGTCCGCCACGATCTTAAGGTTGTCCGGAACGAAGGGGCTTGGAAGCCCGGAATCCTCGACAAGCTGCGCGAAGGTCTTCGTGCCGGCGAAGCCGGCGAAGCGCCGGTACTTGGCCCATGCCGCGCCGCGATCCTTCCGGCTTTCCGCCCAGAACGAAAGCGCGATTATCTGCGCGAGGCAGTAATCGATGTAGTAAAACGGCATGTCGTAAATGTGCCCCTGCCTCTGCCAGCGCCGGCCCTCGCCGTAGAACGGGAAACCCTCCAAATGGAGCCAAGGCCTGTACTTGGCCTCAAGCTCCAGCCAAAGATCGTTGCGCGCCTTCGCGGACATTTCCGGCTTCGCGTAAATATGGTGCTGATAGTCGTCCACCATCGTCCCGTAGGGAATGAAGGTAAGCGCGCTTGCAAGATGGCTGCGATAGTACTTGGGGGTTTCCTTTCCGAAAAAGCCTTCCATCCAGGGCCAGGTTAAAAATTCCATCGACATGGAATGCACCTCGGCGGTCTCGGAGGAATACTCGCGCAGCGCCGACGGATAGACGTCGCGCGAAAGGTAGGCGGCGAAGGCATGGCCGGCCTCGTGGGTCAAAACGTCGATGTCGCCGGAAGTTCCGTTGAAGTTGGCGAAAATAAACGGCGCCTTGTAAAGGGGAATCCCCGCGCAGTACCCGCCGGCGGATTTTCCCGGGCGGGTAAGAACGTCGAAAAGATCGTTTTCAAGCATGAAGTCGATAAATTCCGCCGTCTCGCCGGAAAGCTCGTGGTACATTTTTTTTCCATGCGCGAAAATCTCGTCCGGCGTTCCCACAGGCTTTGCGTTGCCGTCCGGATACTCGAAGGGGTCGTCGTAGGGCGCGAGCGTCTCCACGCCTATGCGCCTGGCCTGCTCGTCCTTCAGCCGCTTGGCCACGGGAACTATGTGCCGCGCGACTCCCTCGCGAAAGCCGGCTACCATGTCCTGATCGTAGCAATTGCGCTGCATTCGATAATAGCCGACCTGGGTGAAGGTTTCGTGCCCCAGCTTCTTCCCGATGGCCGCGCGCGTCCTTACAAGATCGCTGAAAAGATCGTCGAGCTTCTGCGCGCGCTCCATATGCCATGCGGCGGTCGCTTCGAGCGAGGCCTTGCGGATCGCGCGGTCCGGATTTTCGACGTAGGGCTGAATCTGCGCAAGAGTGAGCGTCTTCCCGTCGAACTCGATCTGCGCCGAGGCGATCAGCTTGTCGTACTCGGTTGAAAGCCTGTTTTCCTCCTGCAAGTCCGCGACGATTTCCGGCTTGAAGGTTTTTAGCGACATTTCCGCGTTGACGAACATCAGAGCGCCCCAGGCCGCCTCCATGTCCTTTCTGAAAGGCGACTCCAAAAGCGCCTTCGTCAATTCCTGAATGGTTTCCTGCAGCTTGGGCATCGCCTCGTCCATGTATTTTTTTTCCGCGTCGTAGAAAGCGTCGGTGGTGTCCAGCGTGTTCCTTATAAAAGCGATGTTAAACATCGAGGAAACGTGTATCCCGTAATCGTCGAATTCCTTGTAGGCCGCGAAACATTCCTCGGCGCTCGTCGCCGCCCTGAACTTCGCCAGGAGCTCTTCCAGGCGCGCCTTGGTGGCCTCGAACTCCGGCCGGGCGTAAGGCATTTGCGAAAATTTCATTTTTCTCCTCCATGCTCGTAAACTATTTTCCCGTCGATAATGACGGTCCTCGCGCGCGAGGTGGGATCCAGCGGGCTTTTGTCCCAAAGCACGATGTCCGCGTCCTTGCCTGCCTTGATCGACCCGATGCGATCCTCAAGGCCCATCACCTTCGCCGCGTAAATCGTGATCGATTTCAGCGCCTCCTCCTCGCTCAGTCCCGCCTGAACGGCGAGCGCGGCGCAGATGTTAAGGTGCTCGAGCGGAATCACCGGGTGATCGGTGGTGATGCAGGTCAAGATCCCGGCCTTGTTAAGAACGTTGACGGTCTCGAAAGTCTTATGGTAGGTCTCCGGCTTGGTCCTAAAGCCGAAGGTCGGGCCGATGACGGCGGGGAAGCCGGCATCGGCTATGTCGCCCGAGATCAGATGCCCGGAGCTGCAATGGATAAGAACGGCGTTTATGTCGAATTCCTTGGCGAGGCGCAAGGCCGTGTGAATGTCGTCGGCGCGGTGCGCGTGGATGTGAATGGGGATTTCCTTTTTTAGGACGGGGATCAGCGCCTCGTGCTTGGCGTTGTATTCCGGCGTTTTATCCGGCTCGGCGGTTTCCTTTTTGCGCAGGTATTCCTTGGCCTTGTAGAAGGCCTCCCTGAAAATGGCCGCGCTTCCCATGCGCGTCATGGGCTGCGCCTTTTTCGACTGGCCGAAAGCGTTTTTGGGATTTTCGCCCAGCGCGCACTTCATCGCAAGCGGAAATTTGATAATAAGATCGTCGGCCCTGATGCTTCCGGCAGTTTTTATCGCCGCGATCTGGCCGCCTATGATGTTGGCGCTTCCGGGCGAGGTGGCCACGGCGGTAACGCCCGAGCGCATCGTCTCGGCGAAGGATTCGTCCAGGGGGTTGATCGCGTCGAGCGTCCTCATGTGCGGCGTTACCGGGTCCGTGTGCTCGTTCACGTCGTCGCCCTCCCAGCGCATGGCCGTGCCGGCCACTCCAAGGTGGGTGTGCGCGTCCACGAAGCCGGGAAGGACAAGCATTCCCTGCGCGTCAACGACTTTCGCTCCGGTCGGCGCCGCAAGGCCGGAGCCTATCTCGGCTATTTTTCCGTCCTTGACTATAATGGAAGCGCCGTCCAAAGTCTGGCCCTCCATCGTCATCACTTTTCCGTTTTTTACAAACAGCATCGCTGTCCTCCTTTAGAAAGGCCCTAAGGCCCCTGGATGCGACGATTGTAGCGCGGATCGCGATGCTTTGTAAGCGCGGCGCGAAGGCTCCGACGGTTTTTCTAGCGCCGCTCCATTACCGTAACCGAATAAAGCGCGCCGTCCACGCTTACGTCGTAGATTTGGCCCGAGCCGGCCTGCGCTTCCTTCGCGCGCGGAGCCGTCGCCTCCGAAGGAGGAGGCGCCTCCTTCGGAGGCGTTGTCATCTCCTTCGGAGATGACGGCTTTTGGGATGCGGGCGCGACAACCTCCGCCGCGTCGAAGGAAACGGGGCCTTGCGCGCGGGTTTTGAAAAAGCCCGGAGCGACGTTGGGGAACATCGCGTGGATAAGGACGTCCTCGGCGCTGACGCTGGCGGCGCCAAGGAGCTTTTTCGTTTCGGCCTCGAGCGCGGCGTACTCGTTGGGGATGTCGTCCGCCGGCCGGCCGGTAACCTCCTTGCGAAGGCCCAGCGCGGAAAGCGCCTTTTTTACCAGCTCCGCGTTTTTAGGCGCGGGGCAGGCGCCGTACTTGCCGACCACGAGGTCCTGGAACTCGCCGGAAAGCTTTTCGTAGCGCCCGAACATGACGTTAAGCACGGCCTGCGTCCCCACGATCTGGCTGGTGGGCGTAACGAGCGGCGGGTAGCCCGCGTCCTTCTGCACGATCGCTATCTCGCTTAAAACCTTGTCCATCTTGTCGGCGGCCCTTTGCTCCTTTAGCTGGCTTTCAAGGTTGCTGAGCATTCCGCCCGGAATCTGGCTCACGAGCAGGCGCGTGTCGGCGCCGAAAAAGCTCGACTCGAACCTCGCGTACTTTTTGCGAATTTCCTTGAAATACGCGGCGACTTCCAATAGCGGCCCTATGTCAAGGCCGGTGTCGTATTCGGTTCCCCTGAAAATCTCGATCATCGTTTCGGTGGGGCTGTGGCTCGGGCCCATCGACATCGAGGAAATCGCCGTGTCCAGTATTTCCGCGCCGGCCTCGGCGCACTTGACCAGCGTCGCCACGGACATGCCGGTGGCCGCGTGCGTGTGCACCTCGATGGGCAGGTCTACGGACCTCTTTACGGCGCGCACGAGAGCGGCGCCGTCGTAGGGCTTGAGGAGCCCGGCCATGTCCTTAAGGCAAAGCGAGTCGGCGCCCATTTCCGCAAGGCGAGCGGCAAGCTCGGCGTAGCGCTCCAGGGTGTGAAAGGGCGTTACGGCGTAGGAAATCGTGGCCTGAACGTGGCGGCCGGTTTTTTTGGCCGCCTCCATCGCCGTGATCAGGTTTCGCGGGTCGTTGCAGGCGTCGAAGATGCGGAAAACGTCCACGCCGTTCGCCGCGGCGCGCTCGACGAACTTCGCCACGACGTCGTCGGCGTAATGCCGGTAGCCCAAAAGGTTCTGCCCGCGAAGGAGCATCATTATTCGCGCGTTCGGCATGGCCCTTTTGAAGCGCCGCAGCCTTTCCCAGGGGTCCTCGTTAAGGAAGCGAATGCAGGAATCGAAGGTGGCGCCGCCCCAGGCCTCCATCGCGAAAAAGCCGGCCGCGTCCAGCTTGGCGCAGGCCGGCAGCATGTCCTCGGTGGTCATTCGCGTGGCGATCAGGGACTGATGCGCGTCCCTCAGCGCAAGTTCCGTAAGCCTTGTTTTTGGCATGTCCGTCCCCCAGCTCGCAAGTTATGCGGGAATTATGGACGAAAGGGACGCTTTCGGCAAGGGGCTCGCGGCTTTACGACGGAAATCAATTTTGCCGGAAAATGACCACGGAGGACAGGGAGTTTCGCTCCGCGGTTCACCCTAAGGCTAAGCTGAGAATTGCCGGACAAGGCGGCAAACGCAATCTCTAGTGTTCCGGAATATTCAAATGACGGTATGCAGGTTGAGGTAATTCCTTCCCAGCAGGGAATTACCGAACGTTGCGATTTAGCAAACCGAATATTCCGGAACCCTAGCGCACGG
>WRAL01000099.1 GCA_009780285.1 Treponema sp. | reverse complement strand
TCCTCCAGAGTCCAGTTGATCCCGTCCCTTGAATACGCCAGCGCTCCGGCGGCGCCCGCCGATCCGCCGGCCACGAACATGCCGCCTCCCCAGGCCAGGGCGTATACGTGATCGAACGCGGTCGATCCGAAGGGGCTGTCGGCCACCTGAGTCCAGCTCCTTCCGTCGTTGGAATACGCCATTCGCCCGTCGGACTCTCCGGCCACGAAAACGCCGTCCCCCCAGGCTATGGAAAAAACGCCGTTGGAGACGTAGCCGCTCACATCGTCGGTCCAGGCAATGCCGTCAGTCGAATAGGCCCGCAGGGGATAATAGGAAGGAGCGCCGCTCGTCCAGTTTCCCCCCGCCACGAAAACGCCGTCGGCCCAGACAATCGTCCTAAGATAGCTGCCGCTCCTTATGCCGGTGTAAAGCACCTCGGTCCAGGACATGCCGTCCGCGGACTGCGCGATTCTGTCGCCGAGGACGGCGAGGAATCTGCCGTCGCCCCAAGTGATGCTGTCTATGTCGATGTAAGTAGGGACGGGAGGCTGAAAGCTGGTCGTGGCCTGCGTCCAGGTTGCCCCATCCGTGGAATATGCAAGCCTGCCGCCGGATCCTCCGGCGACGAGCACCGAGCCGTTCGAGGCTACGGCGGTTACGCTGACGTTCATTGGGTTAAAACTACTGTTCGTTACGTTCGTCCAGATCTCGCCGTCGGGGGAATGCGCCGTCCTTCCGCTCGTATAGCTAGGCCCTAAGCGACCGCCGGCGACAAATCCGCTTCCTCCCCACGCGACGGCTAAGAATTCGTTTGTAGAGCCTGCGCCCGCGCCGGAAGTATCCGCCGTATGCCAAACGCGGCTTAAAGCCTGCGGCGGCAATTCTTCCCATTGCGCGTGTATGTTAGTGTCCTCGCTAACCTGCAAGGGGAACGTTATCGGAGCGCCGCCGTCTTGCGCGCTGTGCCAGCCGGCAAACTTAAAGCCGTCTTGTTCCGGATCAGGGGCCGGCTTTTGCACTGTCCCCGGCGCAGTGAAATGTATCGGATCGAAAGCGGCGTGGGGATTCCCGCCGTGCAGATGAAACCGTACCGTGAAAGGCAGGTAGGACGACACCATTGCCGGCGGGCTTGTTTTTGGCTCGTATCCCGAGGCGCTGGCCGTTACGGTATAACTTCCGGCGGCCGTGGTCTCCAGCGTCGATATTTTTCCCGATACCGGCTCGCCTATAGGTTGGCCGTTTCGGTTCCACTGTAGGGAAACGCCGTCTTCCTCGCCGTCGTAGGCCGCGCTGAGCGTATCGCCGACATAGGCGCCGCTGGGCGTTATGCCAATGTTTCCGGCAAGCTGGGGCTCGTCCCCGCCCGGCCTTCCGCCGCAGGCCGCAAGCGCCACGCACAGCGACGCGATCGCGGCCAGGGCGGCCTTTCCGCATGCCCTTTCCGTTTTTCTCATCCGAGCCTCCTTGAATTTCGCCCCTAAAGGCCGTCTTTCGCGTGGTTATGAATGAAACTATGTATAGCTTTACCGCGCGTTTGTTGCGTTGTCAAGCGGTTTCTTTTCGTTTGGGTATATTGGCTTGTTCGGAAACTGAAGCTTCCGACAACTCTTTTATCGTTGCGAAGGCGCCTCAATCCAGGGAAATCAGTTTTGCCGGAAAATTAACCGCGGTGGACAGGGAGTTACGCGGAGGGAGCACGCGCCGCGCCTTGGAAGGGGATTTGCTCCCTGAAACTCCGTGGTAATTTACGAAAATTGAGTTACGTGGCCTTAATCGCCGCGCCGGTGATTTTTTCCGTCTTTAGCCGTATGATTGAAGGCGATGGCCCACGCAAAAAAAGTAAGCCCTGTTGCGCTGCGGCGCGGGCTTTTTATCGTTTTGGCCCTGCTCGGCCAGCTGGCCCTGCTCGGCCTTCTGCTGGCAGGCGCGGAGCTTGGCTTTAGCTACGCGAACCTTATTTTCGGCGCGGTCAGCGTGGGCGCCTGCGTTCACGTCCTTAACCGGAACACCAAGGCCGCCTACAAGATCACCTGGATCTTCCTTATCCTGCTCGTGCCGGTTTTCGGCAGCGCGATCTATCTTTTCTTCTATTTTCAGTCCACCCCGCGCAGGCTCAAGCGCCTTATGGACCGAATAGGCCAGGAAACCCGGCCGGCCTTTTTTCTCGGCGGGGACGCGCTGCCCGCTCTCTCCGGCGCCCTTCCCCTGCACGAGCCCCTTGCGCGATACCTTCAGCGCTGCGCCGGCTTTCCGGCCTTCGCCAACACCCGCGCGCTGTACCTCGATTCCGGCGAGGCGTTTTTCGCCAAGGCCCTGGAGGAGCTTGAAAAAGCGCGGCGCTATATCTTTCTAGAATTTTTCATCCTGCGCGAGGGGAGGATGCTTTCGGCGATCCTCGACGTCCTGGAGCGCAAGGCCGCCGAGGGCCTGGACGTGCGCGTGATCTACGACGACCTGGGCTGCTTTCTTTCGCTGCCGCCGGAGGCGCGGCGGGACATGGAGGCGCGGGGGATCAAGTGCTTCGCCTTCAACCCCTTCCGTCCGGTGCTGGCCTCGCTTCAGAACAACCGGAACCACCGCAAGATTATCGCCATAGACGGAAAGGTCGCCTTTACAGGCGGCGTGAACATAGGCGACGAGTACATAAACCTGACAAGCCCCTACGGCCGCTGGAAGGACGCGGGCGTCATGCTGGAAGGGGAGGGCGCCTGGTCCTTCGCGCTTATCTTCCTGCAAATGTGGGGAACCTCTCCGGCGGCCAAGGGCGGCGCGAGGAGCCGCGACGACTGCGCCTCGTTCTACCCCTGGCGCGACGCGCCCTGCGACATTCGCGCCGAGGGCTTCGTCCAGCCCTATTCGGACAGCCCCATGGACCCGGAAAACGTCTGCGAAAACGTGTACCTGCAGATCATCGGCCGGGCGCGGAAGTACGTGTACATCAACACGCCCTACCTGGTTCCGGACGACAGCCTTCTTTCCGCGCTCGCGCTCGCGGCCAAAAGCGGCGTGGACGTGCGGATCATCACGCCGCATCGCTGGGACAAGTGGATCGTGGCCTTTATCTCGCGCTCCTATTACCGCGAGCTTATTTCCGCCGGCGTGAAGGTCTACGAATACGCCGACGGCTTCAATCACGGCAAGACCTTCGCCTGCGACGACGAGATCGCAACGGTCGGAACGGCCAACCTGGATTTTCGCAGCCTGTACCTGCACTTCGAGTGCGGCGCCGTCGCCTATTCCGCCGAGATCGCGCGCGCCGTGAAGGAGGACTTCCTGCGGACGCTGCCGGTCTCGCGCGAGATGACGCTCGAGGAATGCGCGCCCAACGTGTTCAAGCGCGCGCTTTCCGACGTCCTGCGCATCCTGGCGCCGCTATTGTAAGGAGATCGCGTTTTATGGAAGAAAAACCAAGGGACATCGCGGCACGGGCGCAAAAAATTTTTTTGCCGGCCGCCGCCGCCGTCGTCGCCCACGGCGCGGCGCTTGTCGTATTTCCGGGCGGGCGATTCGAGCCCGAGAGGCTGATGTACTACACCGTGATGAGCAATGTGCTTCTCGCCCTGGGATTTGTCGCGCTGGCGCTGGCGCGGCCGGACGGCCGGGCGCGGCCCTGGGTTTCGCTCGGCGTTCTTTTGCCCATCCTCGTCACCGGCATCGTGTACAACCTCGCCCTGGTTCCCGTAGCCGGCGCCGCCCCGTTCTTTTCCGACTACTCGAACTTCGTCACGCACTTTCTTTCGATGGTCCTGGCGCTGGCGAACTATTTCGTCTTCGAGAAAAAGGGCCTTCTGGGATGGCGGCACGTTCCGGCGGCGCTGGCCTTTACTTTCGCCTATTGGGCCGTGTTTATGGCGATAGGCCCGGCAATAGGCTTTCAGCCGTATTTTTTCATGCGGCCGCAGGAGGTCGGCTGGCTTTTGGTCATGGCCTTTTTCCTGGGCATGCTGGCCCTGCTTTTGGGCCTGAGCTATCTGCTTTTGCGCCACGACCGCGCCGCCGGCGCCCGCGTCCGCGAAATGCGCGTCCGCGAAATGCGCGTCCGCGTCCGCGAAATTCGCGGCCGGCGCGGTTGACAAACCATCGAAGCTTCCGCATAATGGTTCATTGCAAAACGAATTTGTCGCGGAAGGCAAGGACCCGCGGATATTTCGCAGAGCCGTCGCTTTCGTGTTGGCCGGGGGTTTCCAATCTTGACTGGAGCTGTATAGATGATAAATTTCTTGATCTGCGAGGATTCCAGGCTCACGCGCAACCTGATAAAGAACTACGTGAGCGATATCAAGCTTGGCGAGGAGGTTTGCTACTTCGAGGCGAGCGACGGCGAGGGCGCCCTTGACGCCCTGGAAAGAAACGACATCGACTTTATGCTTCTGGACTGGAACCTTTCCACCAACATGACCGGGCTGGACGTCCTGCGCCAGGTTCGCGCCGACGAAAGGTTCAAGAACATGCCCATAGTGATGGTTACCTCGGCCAGCGACAAGCCCAGCGTGATAGAGGCGCTCAAGGCCGGCA
Source organism: Treponema sp. (assembly GCA_009780285.1). Lineage (GTDB taxonomy): Bacteria > Spirochaetota > Spirochaetia > Treponematales > Breznakiellaceae > WQXQ01. Next base: position 1,560 of record WRAL01000099.1, on the reverse strand, counting down.
GCACGGATTTTATCGCCAAGCCCATCGACAAGACCAATTTTTCCTGCAAGGTCCAGCGCCTGGTCCTTAACATGGAACGCCGGAACTAGCGTCCCCGCCTTTTTGGGCCTGCCTAAAAGAGCCTGCTGCGCGCCGGAGTCGGGACGCTTTGGCGGGCGATCGCGTTTTCCTCCTCGCGGCTGCGAGGCGCCTCAAGAATAAGGCCGTCAAAAACCCAGACCCATTCGATTACGGCCGGCGCGGGCGCTGCCGGAGGCGCCTCGGGTTCGGGTTCGGGCTCGGGCGGAGTTTCCGCCTCGCCATCCTCCTCGTAAGCGTCGGCTATCGCCTCCTCGTCCCCGTCGACGGGCTCAGGCGCTATGGCTTCTTCCTCCGGCGCGTCCTCCCGATCCTGCGCCGTCGTCTGCGGCGCCGTCTGCGGCGGCAGCGATGCCGGCGCCTGGCGCGAGGTATATCGGACGAAAAGCTCGCCGGTGATCCCAAGCTCCCTTCCCACGAACCTTACGATGAACGAGACGGAACCGTCGGGGCTTGGCCGCCCTCCGCCCAGGCGAAAGCCGGCCGGCTCCGCCGATTCCAGCATCGCAAGGTAGTCGTCAAGGAGCGCCCGGTTGACGGAGCCGAGCGCCGGGTTTCCCGCGTCTCCGGCAAGCAGGGCGGAGGCGACCCGCCTCGCGAAGGCGTACTCCGCGGCGGAGGCGGCGCCGGGGCCAAGCTCGCCTATCACCGTGTCTTCCGGGAGGCGCGCCCTTTCCCCCCTTGCCGGGCGCGCAAGCTCGGCCGGAACGGAGCCCTGCGACTCCTCGCCCTCCGACTGCGCGAGGAGGACGCCGGCGGCAAAAAGGAAGGCGCAGAAGGCCAGGGTACCGGCCGCGATTTTTCCCCGATTCGGATTCATGCGCAAAGCATAGCGCATTCGGAGCTTTTGCTCTATACTGTGGCGCGTAATGAGCGCTTCAATTCAGGGATTTTTGGCCGAGGGCTTCGCGCATCCGGTAAGGGACGGGCTTTGGGGGCACGTCTATCTGACGCGGGGCCTTGAGGCGCTTCTGGAAAGCGCGCCCTTCATGCGCCTGCACCGGATTTTGCAGCTTGGCCCCGTTTACCGGCTGTACCCCGGCGCCACGCACACCCGCGCGAGCCATTCGCTGGGCGTTTACCACCTGGGCAGGCGGCTTTTGCGCGGGCTTGCCATGCGCGGCGCCGATTGGATAGGGCGCGAGGGCGCGATGTCCTTTCTCTGCGCCTGCCTCCTTCACGATCTGGGCCATTTTCCCTACACGCATTCGCTAAAGGATCTTCCCCTGCGCTCGCACGAGGCGCTCACCGCGGAGCTGATCCTGCGGGAGCCGACGCGCTCGCTCGTTGCGAAGTGCGGCGCCGACCCCGGCTTCTGCGCGGCCATAATCGACCAGGGCATGTCGCCGGCCGGCGCCTCCGACGAGCTGCTTTTTTACCGGAAGCTGCTTTCCGGCTGCCTCGACCCGGACAAGCTTGACTACCTTAACCGCGACGCGCGCTATTGCGGCGTTCCCTACGGCGTTCAGGACGTGGACTTCG
>WRAL01000098.1 GCA_009780285.1 Treponema sp. | reverse complement strand
GAGGGCGCCGAAACGCGGGCCTTGAATGCGGCCGACGCTCTTCCGGCTGGCCTTTACGCCTTCGCGCAAAAACGGCGCGAGCTCCGGCGCGAGGAATGCGCGGCCATGGCGATGGATCTTCAAAAGGACGCGATTTGGGAAGGCCATCATCCGGGAAGCATTTTGTACCTTCGCCTTTTATTCGAGGACGGCAGCCCGGTAACGCAGCTTTTCAGGCCCTGCCAGCGCCTTCCGGCTTAATATTTATCCGCCGGTTCTTATCATTTTTCGCTGAACGGCCACGCGGATAAGGTCGGCCAGGTTTTCCGTTCCCATTTTCGCGTGTATGTGGCCAATCACCATTTTCACGGTGTTTATCGAAAGGTCGCGCGCGGCGGCTATTTCCGCGCGGGAAAGCCCCTGCGCAAGATCGCCCAGCACGTCCGTTTCCCTGGTCGAAAGAACCGCGTCGCATACGATCAGATTGTCGTCCCTGTAAATGCTGGCCACGTGCGCGAGGCGCTTGGCGTAGCAGGCGGAACGCCGGTTCGTCGCCTCCAGCCACTGCGCCGGCAGGCGGCAGCGCGGCTCCTTAAGCGCCGCGGAAGTGAGCGTGCGCATGTCCTTTCCAAGCTCGGCAAAGGCCATGACGATTTCGTTCGGCGCGGCGGCCTTATACGCCTCTTCCAGCGAGTCGAGCGCGGCGGCCTTTTCCCTCATGCGATACAGCGCGCAGGCCTCCATCGCCAAAAGCTCGACCCGGCCGAAAAGGTACGATTCCCGCTCGCGCATGTCCGCTATGTACGAAAGAAGCTCGGGGTAATCGCCGGCCTGGTAGCGCAGGCGCGCCCGGGTTTGGTTCGCCATGTTTTCCGCGAAGCCGGCATGAGCGTAGCTGGAAAAGCCGTCGCGCAGCCACAGGGGGATTTTTTCGTCCAGTCCCAACATGCAGTGGTACCAGCCCAGGGAAACGTCGCGAATGGCGGCGCGATCCGGCGCGCGCCCGGCGACTTCCTCGATAGCGGCGGCGGCGGCGCGGGCGTTTGCATAGTTTCCCCGGGCCAAGGCCACGCGCAGCGCGCAGAAAAGAGCGGCAAGCTCCGTTTCGCCCTGATCGTTGGAGCGCGCAAGGCCGCGCGCCCGTTCCGCGAGAAACTGCGCCTCCTTGAAGTTCCCCTCGAAATATTTTCTTTCGCTTAAGGCAAGCTCGAATTCGGCGCCCAGATCGCCGGCGCCTCCGCTTTTCGCCATTATCTCGCGCGCCCGCTTAAGCGCCCCTTCGTATTCGGCCAGCGCGCCCCGGCGCGAGCAGCCGGCGCGGTTTATCCAGGCGCCCAGCGGATAGGGCACGAGCGGCGCGCCGTCGTCCCCCGAGCGCTCCAGGCACTCGCCGGCCTGGGCAAGGCGGCGATCGAAGTCGCATTTTCCGTCGGCCGTTCCCAAAAGCGCGCGAAGAAAGCCCCAGGCGTGGTACAGGCCGGCAAGCGCGCGCCATTTTTCCGCGCCGTCGGCAAGGGCCAAAAGCCCGGCCTCGCGCGCCTGCGCCTCGGCCTCGGCCTCCTTCCAGCGGCCAAGGCAGGCAAGCGCGCGAACGCTGAGGGCGGAAAGCGCCTCCGTTTCCAGAAAGGCCCGCTCCGGAGCGCGCGACAGAATCTCGCAGGCGCGCTCGGCAAGCGCGGCCGGCATTTGCGTGGGGGCCTCGCGCAGGATTTCCGCCACGCCGGAATAGTCGCCGATCTTTTCCCTATGAAAAAGCGCCTCGATCGCGAAGCCGTGCCTTTCGCACCAGTCGGCGGCGGCGGCGTAGGTTTCGTTTCGCTCGGCCTCCGCCAGCGAAAGGCTTTTTTCGCGCAGGAATTCCAAGTACATCGGCTGCGCGACGAAGGCCCCGGAGCCGCCGTCCCTGCGAATGTAGGCGTTCTGCGCGTCAAGCTCGGCCAGGGCGCTTTTCTCGTTTCCGGCCAGAAGCGCCACGAAGTCCTCGGAAAAAACGCCGGTCATGGCGATTTTGGCAAGAAGGCCCTGAAGCCCCGCCGAAAATCCGCTCCAGGCATTGGCTTCCATGAGGCGAAAAATGCCGGAGCGAAGGGCGGAGCCGACATAGCCTCGGTAGCCCGGCGCGTTTCGGTAGGCGCGCGCGGCAAGGTTAAGCGCGAAGGGCCAGCCGCCGGTGTCGCGCGCTATCTCGCGCAGATCCTCCGGGGCCAAAGGCGTTCCCAGCTTGTCGAAGTAGCGCGAGATCTCGTCTTCCGTAAAGCGAAGGTCGTCCTCGCCTATCGAGAAAACGCGCCCGGAGCCAATGAGGTCGGCGATTCCCAGGCGCGAGGCCGAACGGGAAATAAGCGCGGTCCTTGTTCCCACAAGCATGTGTCGTATCGCGCGTTCAAGAAAGCGAAGGGCCGCGGGATCGTCGGGAAGATGAAAATTGTCCGCGATGATGATGCGCCTGCGCAGGGGCACGACGCTGCGCGTCAGAGCGGCGTAGCGCGACAGCTTGTCCGCGCTGTCCGGAAAGCCAAGCTCGGCGATCGCCCGCGCGAATCCCTGGTCTATTTTTTCCGCCGCGCGAAGGCAGGTCTGCCATAAATTTTCCCTGCGCCTGTCGGCCTCGGAAAATTCAATCCAAATAACTTCATCCGCCCGCCTGCGCGCGAAGTCCAGCGCCGCGCTGGTCTTGCCGTAGCCGGCGCCGGCGCAGATTTCCACCACCTGGGATTTCGTCGCCCTGGACAAAAGGCCGTTGATCCTTTGCCGCTCGAAATGGAAGGACCCCGCGCTGTCCCGCTGGGCGCGATCCCTGGCGGGGCCGTGGGTGATTTTTGTTTTTCGCAGCGCTTCCATGCATATTCTCCCTGTCGCGGGCGCCCCTGGCGCCTGGGCAAGTAGAATCCCCACCAAGCTCGTTGAATCCAGCGGAGTCTCAAGTATAATTTAGCCGACATCCAAAACGGTTTCAAGGAAAATGGCGCTAAAGCGCGTCATTTTGACGCAATAATCAATCAAAAATACCTATTTGAGTCATTTTGACCTATTAAAAATCCCTCGCTGGGCAAAGATCGCCCGGCGAGCGCAGGCCGGCAAAAGCCGCCCGCGAAAGAGGCCAAAAACGCGCGGGAAAAGCCGAATTCAGCGCGGGAAAGCTCTTTTACCTTGCGGTGAAAGCCGCTTTTCGCGCCGATAATGGCCTAAAACACGCTAGCCAAGGCGGAATATCGCCCGATCGCGCGGTTTTCTTGCAGGCAAATCAAGGGTTGGCGCGGTTCTTGCTATATATATGGCAAAGAGCGCCGGATTTGCGCCGGCGTTCCAAAACACTTTGCAAGGAGAAAATGATGAAGATGATCACAGTACGAAGGCCCAACACGCTGCGCGGCGCCCTGAGCGATTTTGACCGCTATTTCGAATCCTTTTTCGGGGACTCCCACTTTAGCTCGGCGATGGGCCATTTCGCGCGTCTTCCCGCGGTTGACGTGCGGGAGTCGGACAATGCCTACGTGATGGAACTGGAGCTTCCCGGCTACGCGCCGGAAGACGTGGAAATAAACGTCGACGGAAGCAGCCTTTCGATCTCGTCCGCCGGCGAGGAGGCGAAGGAGGAAAAGGACGAGGGAACCTGGCTTTTAAGGGAGCGCCGGCAGGCCGGCTTTAGCCGTTCGTTCAAAATGCCCGACAATTCCGATCCGGAAGGAATAAGCGCCGGCTTTAAAAACGGCGTTTTGCGCCTGGAAATAAAAAAGCGCCCCGAGGCGCAGAAACGCTCGATAAAGATCGCCGCCGAATAAGGGCCACGGCGCCTACGGCGCCCTGGCCTCGGAGTTTTGGGGCGGGCTAACGCCCGCCCCAAAACTCCACGACTGTTTCCCCTGGAAAAAAAACGCTCAAATCGAAAAAACCCTCTTGACATTTTAGCTTTAACACAATACCATCGCCGCGTGGCGCAAGCGCTCACGCTGGCCGATTGGCGAAGGCTTACGCCTAGTTTCCACGCATTGTGTGGGCTATTCGTAGGCAGCGCCCTTGCCGGCGAACAGAAGCGCTCCGTCAATCGCGACAAATGCCCTCCATTGCCAGGGCTTTGTCCCCTCCCTTAAGGGAGGTCGACCCAAGGCGCATTCTGCGCAGCGATCGCTCGCCGGAAAAAGACGGCGATCGCGAGGAGGAGTTCTCATGAAAGCGAAAAACGCTTTGCGGACGATTGCCGCGATCTCGGCGATCTCATTTTTTCTGATGGCCTGTCCCAACCCGGGCCCAGATCCGAAGCCGGATCCCAAGCTGGAAGGAACGGTGTCCATTATGCGCGGCGCCGAAGACATGGCCGACAAAATGGCGAATGCCGGAGATACCCTGACCGCCAGCCTTGGCGATGGCAGCGCGAGCGGCCTTCGCTACCAGTGGTATCGTTCCGATACAACTCTAGACCTGCTGATCCCAGGCGCCGACAAAAACGCCTACGACCCGACGGACGACGACGCCGGCCTGTACGTTTTTGCCAGAGTAACCCGCTCGGGCTACACGGGCCACCTGGACAGCGCCTCCATTGAGGTCGCGGAAGGGACGTTCGAGCCGTTGAGCCTTACCGGCACGGTATTGATTTTTGAAGTGGACGTGGACTTGAACCTGAGCTCCATCCCACCCATAACCGCAGAAAGCACGCCATGGGGAAGCGCCGGAACGCGCGATGTCTATAAGTTTGATGAAGGCGCTGATGCGCCCACACTTATTGGGAAGATAGACGCCCATGGCGCGTTCAGCGGGACGATTGACGCTGTTCCGCCGCCCACTGCTCGGACTGATATCGTGAAATACTTCGCTGAGGATTGGATGGAAGAAGGGATGGATGGCGTTACCGTTACCGTTTCCAATCCTTTCGCGTCGATTTTTATTGCCGATGAAGGTTTTTTCACTGATCAACTCGAAGGGCTTATTCAGGGGGAAATCACGCTGACCGCGGATACCTTAATGGGTATCCCTATAAGCTACGCTCTGACCATGAGCGCTGTTGAGTACTGGTTTGTCAGCCATGACGTAATCGTGGAACTTCCCGCTTTGTCTTACGATGAAGAGATAGAATTAGGTACCCTTCCCTTAACAGCTGAGCTGACCATGCCGGCCACTACGCTTACTTTGAAGCGCGGCTGGAACAGGGTGTTTTCCAGCTATACCGTTACAGCTCCTATTACCGCCTTCGCAGGAGGCAGTATAACCGGCGCCGCGAGCATGACAACGACGATCGCTGCTGAACCACAGTGGCTGCTCATCAGCGATTTGGGCGATAATAGCGGTGACGGGACGCTGGACGCGCCCACGGGCCTTGCCTTTGCCGACGGCGTCCTTTCGTGGGACCCAGTGGACGGCGCTGATTATTACGTGATCACAATAATGGACGGATTTACTCTCATGGGAGATCCAATTATTGTGGAGGAGGCAAGCTATGATTTGTCCGAAGAAGATCTTACTGTAGGCAAGGAGTACTTTGCAGCGGTGTCGGCTCACAACAACGATGGTGAGGAGAGCGATCAAAGCGATCCCTTTGACTTCACGTTCTAAGGCCGCAGCTTAGCGTTCTGATCCACCTGCGCGGGGCATAGGCCGCGCGGGCAAGCCCGGAGGCTCCGCGCCTCCGGGCTTTTTTTGCTTGTCGCGGCTGCCTAAACGCCCGGCCTCATGCCGGCAAGGGTTTCCATGTCAAGCCCAGTGATCTTTTGCACGATTTCCAGGGGGAGACCCTCGGCCAAGGCGTTGAGCGCTGCGGTTTCCCGGCCCCTTTCCAGGCCTTGTTCCAGGCCTTGTTCCAGGCCTTGTTCCAGGCCCCTTTCAAGGCCCCCTTCCCAGCCGCCTTCCCAGCCTTCCTCGTAGCGGACGGCCAGGGCTTTGTCCATGTTCCATTCCTGCGTGAGCATGTTAAAAACCCGCCCAAAAAACGCCCGCGAGCCGGCGAGCGGGTGGATGAATAAGGCCAAATGGCGTAGGCCCAAAAAACGTGACGCTTTTGATCAAAGTCATCAGGCCGCCCGTTGAATGCGTTTCCAAAAATTCCTTCAGGATGTCATGTTCCCTGCAATACTCGATTGCCAGCTTCAGCGCCTGAGCGCGGTCGCCGGCGGCCTTCTCAAACTCTTTCGCCTTCGCAATGAAAGCG
>WRAL01000097.1 GCA_009780285.1 Treponema sp. | reverse complement strand
TCCTCGTCGGCGTGGCCGCGGCGATCCTCATCAACTGCGTCGCGCGGCTTAGCTTTACCATCATCCTTATCCCCCTGGCCATCCTGTACTATGTTTTTTGGGACGCGCTGGGGCTGGGCGCGCAAAGAATCCCCCTATGGACGCTGATTCTCGCCGTCGGGCTTGGAACGGCCGGGCTTTCGGCGCTCTTTCCGCGCAGGCATTTCAGGAAGTGGAAAAATCCCCCGATCTCGCGCCTTAGTTCGGGAACGGAAAGCAACCCCATCTTGCAGGCCAACTTCGGCGGCGCGCGCTACCGCCTGTCCCCCGGCGTGATCGAGGGCGCTCACGTCGAGTGCAACTTCGCCAGCATGAGGATCAGCCTTGAGGACGTTGAGCTGAAGGACGGCGCCGCCACGGTTTTTATCAACTGCGCTTTCGGCGGGATCAAGATTATCGCGCCCAGGCATTGGCGCGTAGACAACGAGATCAGCTGCGCGCTGGGCGGAGTTGAAACGGGCGAGGGGCCGGAGGCGGAGGAAGGCGCTCCAAGGCTCACGCTTACCGGCAGCGTTTCCTTTGGCGGCGTGGAAGTCAAGCGGCGCTAGAGAACCGCTGATTAAATAAGGAAAATCAGCGGTTTTTTAGCTTCTGCTCGCTGGCGCTGCGCAGAAGCGGTTAAGTAGCACTTATTAAATCCTCATTGGATTTAATAAGTGCTTCCCTAGTGTTCCGGAATATTCGGTTTGCTAAATCGCAACGTTCGATAATTCCTTGTCGGGCAAGGAATTACCTCAACCTGCATACCGTTATTTGAATATTCCAGAACACTAGTGTTCCGGGCGCGGGCTGTTGACCGCGCGGGCGCTCACCGGTAGAATAGGCTCGGCCGCCCTTGGAATGCGCTTGGCCGCTTGGGACGGGGTTTTGAAGGAGGATTTTTGGAGATGAAAAAGTACGCCTTGATTTTTGCAGTGATCTTCGGCTTTCTCTTTCTTGCGCCGGGCGCGGTTTTCGCCCAGCGCGGAGGCGCGGCCAGCGAAACAATCGAGATACGCATAGCCTCGATGCTCCCCAGGAATTCGGACTGGGGAAGGTCGCTCGATCGCATCGCGGCGGAGTGGGCCAGGGTCACGAACAATACCCTGCGCACCCGCGTCATCCACGACGGGCTTGAAGGGAGCGAGGCGCGCATGCTTTCCTCCCTCAACACGAATCACCTTCAGGCGGCGCTTTTTTCCTCGCTGGGGCTGGCGCACATAGTCCCGGAGGTCATGAACCTGAGCGTTCCCTTTATGATCGGAAACGAGGCCGAGCTTGATCTGGTCCTGCGGGAGATCCTTCCCCTTTTGGAGCAGAAGGCAAGCTCGAGCACGAACTTCGTCATCATCACCTGGTCGCGCGGCGGCTGGGTGAATATTTTTTCGCGCGAGCAGGTTCTGGCGCCGGACGACCTTCGAAGGATGCGCGTCGCTTCCAGTTCGGAGACCGAGAACATGAACACCGTTTTCCGGGGGATGGGCTTTACCTTGGTGGACGGGGAGCCGAACGACATGGCGCCCATGCTCGCAAGCGGCGCGATAAGCGCCCTGTACACGGCGCCGGCGGCCATTGCCCCTTTCGGGCTTCACCGGACGGTCGGGCACATGCTGGACATGCCCATCGCGCCCTTCATGGGGGGCTTGGTGATGAACCGCGTTACCTGGGACAGGCTTGGCCCGGAGCGGCAGCGCGCGATTATCGACGTCACGCGGCGCATAGCCCTGGAATTCGACGCGGCGATGCCGAGAACCACGGCGAACGCGATCAGCGCCATGCAGCGCGACGGGCTTAGGGTAAACAGGCCCACTCCGGCGCAGCAGGCGCTTTGGCGCGGCGAGGTGGAAAGGGCCATGCCGCCGCTTCTGGGCAATACCTTCGATCGCGACATGCACAACAGGATCAACGCCATACTTGAAAGGGCGAGAAGCGGGCAATAGCATGGCAAACCATCTGCCCGGGGCCGCAATCCCCTGGCTGGGGAAGGCGGCCCGCAAAGGACTCAACGTGCTATGCAAGGCGGTGTGCTACGGCTCGCTCGCGCTTCTGGCCCTGATTCCGGTTTCGGAGCTTATCCTTAGCCAGTTCAACGTCTTTGTGCCGCATTCCAGGGCCTTTTTGATTCACTTTTTTCTTGTCATGGTTTTTTTCGCCGCCATGTTCGCCACCGTATCCAAGGGCCACGTCGCCATAGGGCTTGCGCAGTACGTTAAAAGCGAGCGCATAAGGCGCGCGATAGAGCTTGTCGGCGTTCTGCTCGTCGTTTTTTTGCTGACGATCTTGGGCTGGAACACTCTGCCCTATATCAGCATCGGGCTTCAGGGCCGGACGATCGGCCCCGTTCCGACGTGGATTTTCGCCGCCGCCATGCCGCTTGGCTATTTCGCGATGGCGATGGGCTTCGCGCATGGCCTCAGGTCAAGGGGGAAGCGGATCGCCGGCCTCGCGGTGATTTTGCTTGGAACGGCGGCGGCGCTTCCGGCCATCGCCAAACTGATATGGGGGGCGAATCCTTTTGACGCGCCGGAGGTTTTGTGGCCGTGGATGGATTTCCTCTACGACACGGCGGCCTCCATGCAGGTACCGGCGATCCTCCTTCTCGTCGCGGCGGCGCTGGCCGGAATGCCCATCTTCGCCGCCATAGGCGGCATAGCCACGATCATGCTGATGGCGCTGGGGCAGGAGCCCGAAGCCTTTCACATCCCGGTTTTCGACGCGCTTACAAGCCAGGACCTTATAGCCATACCGCTTTTTACCCTGACCGGATTTTTCCTTTCGGAAAGCAAGGCCGGGGAAAGGCTGGTGCGGACGTTTCAGGCCTTTTTCGGCCGGCTTCCCGGCGGAATCGTCGTCGTGGCGGTCCTTATAAGCGCCTTTTTCTCGTCCTTCACCGGGGCATCCGGCGTCACGATCCTTGCGCTGGGCGGAATTCTCTACGCGGTTTTCCAAAAAAACGGCTACAGGGATCGCGCGGCGATGGGCCTTGTGACGGCGGCCGGCGGCACCGGCGTGATGTTTCCGCCCAGCCTTGCGATTATCCTTGTCTTTAGCTCGAGCAGCATGATCCTGCACTTTATGAACGTGCCGGCCGAGCACACGGTGATACACTATTTCGCCGGCGCCTTTATCCCCGGCCTTATTCTTTTGGTGGCGACCATAGCCGTCGGCGCCCTGCTTGCGTCCAAGTCAAAGGCCGCCGAACGAACGTCTGCTTCGCAGACGACGGCTGCTTCGCAGACGACGGCTGCTTCGCAGACGACGTCCTCGCCGAAGGTCGGACCGCGCGAGGCTTTCGCGGCCCTTCGAGCCTCGCTTCTTGAAATCCTTTTGCCCCTGCTTTTGGTCGCCGGCTTTTTCACCGGCCGCCTAACCCTGCTGCAGGCCAGCGCCGTTTCGGTGGTGTACGTCGTCATCGTCGAGGTTTTTATCAAAAGGGACATCCCGCTCCGCGAGCTTCACAAAATCTTCGCCAAGGCTATTCCCGTGGTGGGAAGCGTGCTCGTGATTTTGGCGATGGCGAGCGGGCTTTCCTACGCCTTTGTTTTTTCCGGCGTTCCGGAGGCCTTTACCACATGGATGACCGGCGCGATACGCGAGCCGGTGGTTTTCCTGCTTCTTCTTAACGGCGCGCTTTTGCTGGTCGGCAGCGTGGTGGACATGTTCTCCGCGATTTTCGTGCTGCTGCCGCTCGTCGTGCCGCTGGGATACGAGTACGGCATACATCCGGTGCATTTGGGCGTGATTTTTATCCTGAACCTCGAGGCAGGGTTTCTCACTCCCCCTGTGGGGATAAACCTTTTTCTGGCAAGCTCGCGCTTTGGCCTGCCCTTTATGCGCATTTGCAGCTACGCGATTCCCTTTTTCCTGGTGCGCCTGCTCGTTCTGCTCCTTGTCTCCTACATTCCCTGGTTTTCGACCTGGCTGCCGGAGCTTTTAAGGGGAATGGGCCTGTAGCTGCCGCCTGTAGCCGGCGACGGCGACGGCGCGCTACAATGGCGCATGCGCATTCCGCTTACCCGATACGGGCTTCCCCAAGTCGCCGTATATCCGGCGCTGGCGCTGGCGCTCCAGGCCGCGCTCTGCGTCTTTCTTTCCGGCGTTCTGCTGATCGTCCTGCTGATCGCGCTCGCCGCCTTTTTGGTCTGGGCGCTGGCGTTCTTCCGCGATCCGGAGCGCGAAATTCCGGCCGACGACCTCGCGCTTCTTTCCCCGGCCGACGGAACGATAACCGACATAGGCGAGGCGGAAGTTCCCGAGCTTGGCGGCCGCGCGCTGCGCATAGGCATGTTTCTCAGCATCTTCAACGTGCATCTTAACCGAATGCCCTGCGCCGCCCGCGTGGAATCGGTGGCCTACAAAAAAGGCCGGTTCAAAAACGCCATGTCCGCCGACTCCGGAAGGGTAAACGAATCGAACTCGGTTTTTTTGACCAGGCTTTGCGAGCCGAGGGAAAAAATCATGCTCAGGCAGATCAGCGGGGCGATAGCGCGCCGCATAGTCTGCGAGGCTGCGCCGGGCGGCGAGCACGCGCAGGGCGAGCGCTTCGGGATGATCAAGTTCGGCTCGCGCGCCGAGGTTTATCTTCCATATAGTGACGCCGGATTTAAGGTCGAGGTGAAGATAGGCGACAAGGTTCGCGCCGGTCTTACCCGCCTTGGCTCTTATGGGGGGCGGTAGGCGGAAAAAATGGCCCTGCGAAAAACCCTGCGCCCAAGCGGCGGGCGCCTAAAAGACGCGGGCGGGAAAGCCCCGCAAATAAAAAGCCCGCGCAAAAGGCGGAGGCTCAAGCACATCGCCGTGCTTCCCTCGCTCATAACGCTTACGAACGGGCTTTGCGGCTTCGCGTCCATAAGCCTTGCCAGCTACGGCTTAGGCGCCTCCTGGGAATCGGAGATGTTTCCGGTGGCGAACTTTTCGTTTTTCGCGCTTTCCGGCTACCTGATCCTGCTGGGGATGCTCGCCGACCTGCTGGACGGGCACGTCGCGCGGATCAGCAAATCCACCTCCAGCTTCGGCGCGCAGCTTGACAGCCTTTGCGACGTGATAACCTTCGGCGTGGCGCCGGCCTTTCTGATGCTGAAAGTCGTCGAGGCGTATTCGGGACAGGTCGCCGAAATGGGCGTCGCGCCCTTGCCGGCGCGCATCGCGCACCTGATCGCGGCGGTGTACGTGATGTGCGCCATCATACGCCTTGCGCGCTTCAACGTCGAGAACAAGGCCGACGACGATCGCGGCGGCTTTGTCGGCCTTCCCTCGCCGCCGGCGGCCGGCATAATCGTCAGCCTGATAGTTTTTCACCAGAATTTCCTGCCGGCGCTTGCCGGCCGCTTCTTTTCGCCCAGCGGGACGCTGTACGCCGCGATAATCCTTGTCCTGCCCTTCGTAGCGCTTTTCGCCGGCATTCTCATGGTAACGCGCATTCCCTATCCGCATCTTTTAAAAATGATCCTGCTGGGCAAAAAAAGATTTTCGACCTTTCTGGCGATCCTGTTCGTTCTTCCGCTTATGGTGTGGAACATACAGATAACGCTTTTGCTGGGCTTTTTTGTTTTCGCCCTTTGCGGCCCGGCGCGCTGGCTTGTCCTTGCCGCGCGGGAAAGGCGCCGCGCCCAGCCGGAAGATCTCGCGGAAAAGGACGGGGAAGAGGGCTAGTGTTCCGGAATATTCAAATGACGGTATGCAGGTTGAGGTAACTCCTTGCCCGGCAAGGAGTTACCGAACGTTGCGATTTTGCAAACCGAATATTCCGGAACACTAGGGCGGCACGGAGATCAATTTTGGCCATTACCACGGAGTTTCACAGAGCAAATCCCCTTCTGCGGCAAACCGCGCTAACGCCCGCTCTCCCTCCGTGCAACTCAAGGCCAATCCGCCGCAGGTGGATTGGCCCGTCCTCCGCGGTTGATTTTCCGGGAAAATTGACTTCCTTGCCTAAGGCGGAAGGCGGCCTTGAAAACCGGGGCGAAGAGCGCTACATTAACCCCAAGGGGGACGCTGGATGGCCAAGCTCAAGCACACGTTCCGGACGGACATACTGTTCAAGCTGCTGTTCACGCGGCACCAGGGGCTTTTGAGGAAGCTCGTGGCCGACCTCCTGGGCATCGCGCGCGACAGCATAAGCCGCTTCGAGATCACGAACC
>WRAL01000096.1 GCA_009780285.1 Treponema sp. | reverse complement strand
TTGCGGATAATAAGGCTGACGGGCCTAAGGTCGAGATCCGCGTGGAAGTCCGCGCCCGGCGTTCCCTGCGCGCAGTGATCGGGCCAAAGCGTTTCAGGCGCGCGGCCATTCGCGCCTTCGACGAGATCGCCGGGCTTTTTCCCCGGGTGGGACGAGGCGAAGGAAACGTGCCCCCTCGGATGCCAGTCCTGCGTCGCGACGACGAGCGCGCCGGCCAAGGCGAAGGCCCGCGACAGCGCGTTCAAGGGCGCGATCACGTCGCAGCCGTCCGGCACGGCAAGCGCGCCTTCGGGAAAACGCACGCCGCCCGGGAGGCGGCGAGCACCGCCCGGGAGACGGCAAACGCCGCCGGATTCATAGGCCGGGCAGAAGTCGTTCTGCGCGTCCACGATCAAAAGCGCGGCCCTGCTTGCGCGCAGGGTGAAATCTGTCATGCCTTTGTTTTGCCGGGTTTATGCGGGCCTGTCAAGCGAGGCGAAAGTCCAAATGCAAAAAACAAGGCCGCGCGTCGCCTTTGACAGGCGGCGCGCGGCCTTGCGCAAAAAACGCGTTTCCCTTTCCTAGAAGGGCCTTTCCGCCAGGTACTTGTACTCTTTCCAGACCCGTTCGGAATGAGCCTTGGCCTTGGCCAAAAGCGCTTCCGCGCGAGCCGGATCCGCGTCCTTAAGGCTCCTGAAGCGGTTTTCCTTGTACATGAAGTCGCCGATATCCGTCGTCGGATCCCTGGAATCAAGCTGGAAGGGATTTTTGCCCTGCGCCTTGAGCCTCGGATCGTAGCGGTACAGCGGCCAGAGCCCGCTCGTAACCACCGCCTTGCCCTGCTCCAATCCCTTGCTCATGTCGATGCCGTGGCTGATGCAGTGCGAGTACGCGATTATAAGCGAAGGGCCGTCGTAGGACTCGGCCTCCCTGAAAGCCTTGATCGCCTGCGGCATGTTCGCGCCCAAGGAAATCTTGGCGACGTAGACATAGCCGTAGCTCATGGCGATGGCGCCCAGATCTTTTTTCTCTATTCCCTTGCCGGAATAGGCGAAGCGCGCGATGGCGCCGACCGGGGTGGCCTTGGACATCTGCCCGCCGGTGTTCGAGTAGACCTCGGTGTCCATGCACAAAAGGTTTACGTTCTTTCCGGAAGCGATAACGTGATCCAGGCCGCCGAAGCCGATGTCGTAGGCCCAGCCGTCGCCGCCAAAACCCCAGATCGAGCGCTTGACGAAATGGTCGGCCAGCGAAAGCAAGAGCTTCGCCGTCGGCCTTGCGTCCGTGGCGATGTTCTTTTTAAGCTCGGCCACGTCCCTGCGCTGCCTTTCGATAGCTTCGTCGTCGGCCTGCTCGTTGCCAAGAATCCCGGCAAGAAGCTCCGGCATGATTCCCTCGGACTTGGCCTGCGCGCCAAGCTCGCGCGCGTGCGCGGCCAGCTTGTCCGTGGTAAGCCTAAACCCAAGGGTAAACTCCGCCGTGTCCTCGAAAAGGCTGTTCGCCCAGGCCGGGCCGCGCCCGTCGGCGCGCTGCGCGTAGGGAGTGGTCGGAAGGGTTCCGCCGTAAATAGAGGAACAGCCGGTGGCGTTGCCAATAAGCGCCCGGTCGCCAAAAAGCTGGGTTACCATCTTTATGTAGGGCGTTTCGCCGCAGCCGGCGCAGGCGCCGGAGAACTCGAACAGCGGCCTCTTGTAGGCCAGCGCCTTAGGATTGCTCAGCTCGCCCTCGGCCGGCGTTTCCGGCAGGCCAAGGAAGTAGTCCCACATGGCGATCCTTTCCATTTTGTAGTCGTGATCGTCGGCGTAGGACTTCCAGGTAAGCGCGCCGTTCTTGGACATGGGGCAGGCGTTAAGGCAGAGGCCGCATTCGTAGCAGTCCTCGGTGGCGACCACGAGGGTGGCCTTCGTCCCGTCCTTCGCCTTGGGCTTGACCTCCACGGCCTGGAAGCCCTTGGGCGCCTTGGCAGCCTCGGCGTCGCTGAGATTTTTCATTCGTATGCAGGCGTGGGGGCAGACCACCGAGCAGATGCCGCACTGGGTGCAGGCCTCGGGGTTCCAGGTCGGCACCCTTTCCGCCACAGACCTTCTTTCGTACTGGCTCGTCGCCGTGGGGAAAGTCCCGTCCGCCGGGATCTTGCTCACCGGCAGGGTGTCGCCTTCCTGAATGGAAACCGTCCCCAGGGTCTCGCGAACCCAGTTGTCCTCCGCGCCGGCGAAGGGCCTCTTCATCCGGAGATCGCCGTCGGCCGTGGCCGGAACCGCGACTTCCTCTATCGCGCCGATCGAGGCGTCTATCGTCTTGAAGTTGTTTTCGACGATCTCGCTTCCCCTTCTTCCGTAGGACTTTTCGACGTAGGACTTCATGCGCTGGACGGCGTCCTCGATGGGGATTATGTTGGCGATCTTGAAGTGCGCGGCCTGCATCACCGTGTTGATGCGGTTGCCCATGCCGTTCTCGCGCGCGATCTTCACCGCGTCGATGACGTAGAACTTGGCCTTTTTCTCGATTAGCCGCTTTTGCGCCTCGACCGGAATGTGCTTCCAAACCTCGGCCGCGCTGAAGGGGCTGTTAAGAAGGAAGGTTCCGCCTTCCTTCAGCCGCCTGAGCATGTCGTAGGTCTCGATATAGCCAAACTTGTGGCAGGCAAGGAAGTCCGCGGTGTTGATAAGGTACGGGCGCTTGATCATGCCCTTGCCGAAGCGCAGGTGCGAGACGGTAAAGCCGCCGGACTTTTTGGAATCGTAGGAGAAGTAGGCCTGCGCGTTAAGCTCCGGCCGGGCCTCGCTGATGATTTTGATCGAGTTTTTGTTCGCGCCGACGGTGCCGTCCGAGCCCAGGCCGTAAAAGAGCGCCTCGTTGAGGCCCTCTTCCATGATGGCAAAGTTCGGATCGTAGTCAAGGCTTTTGTTCTGAGCGTCGTCCTTAATGCCCACCGAGAAGCTGGCGATCTTGGCGCCGGAAAGGTTGTCGAAAACCGCCTTTACCATCGCCGGGGTGAATTCCTTGGAGCCAAGGCCGTAGCGCCCGCCGATAACCAGCGGATCCTTGGGGAAGGGCGCCACGCCTGAGGCCTGAGCCTCGGCTATGGCCGCGCGGACGTCCTCGTAAAGCGGCTCGCCAATGGCGCCCGGATCCTTGGTGCGGTCCAGAACGGCTATGGCCTTTACCGTCGCGGGGAAGGCCTTGACGAAAAGCCTCACGTCGAAGGGCCTGAAAAGGCGCACCTTCACCACGCCGAGCTTTTCGCCCTTGGCGTTAAGGCTCGCCACCGTTTCCTCGACGGCGTCCGCCCCGGATCCCATGATCACGATGACCTTTTCCGCGTCCTTTGCGCCGAAATACTCGAAAACCTTGTAGGCGCGGCCGGTGTGGTTGGCGTACTTGTCCATTTCCGCCTGAACGATCCCGACCACGGCGTCGTAATACTTGTTCACGCCCTCGCGGCCCTGGAAATACGTGTCCGGGTTCTGCGCCGTGCCGCGAATCGTGGGCTTTTCGGGGTTAAGGCCCCTCGCCCTGTGCGCCGCGACCAGCTCGTCGTCGATCATCTTCGCCAACACCTCGCGCGAGACCTCTTCCACGTTCTGGGTCTCGTGGCTCGTTCGGAAGCCGTCGAAGAAATGGAGGAAAGGAACGCGCGAGCGCAAAGTCGCCGCGTGGGCGATGGTCGCCATGTCCATCACTTCCTGGACGTTGCAGGAGTTGAGCATGGCCCAGCCGGTCTGCCGGCAGGCCATCACGTCCTGATGATCTCCGAAGATCGAAAGGCTCGAAGTTGCCAGCGCCCTTGCGGAAACGTGGAAAACGGTCGATGTAAGCTCCCCGGCGATCTTGTACATGGTGGGAATCATCAAGAGGAGGCCCTGCGACGCGGTAAACGTCGTGGAAAGCGCCCCTGATGCCAGGGCGCCGTGAACCGCCGCCGCCGCGCCGGCTTCCGACTGAAGCTCGACCACGTCCGGGACCGTCCCCCAGAGATTTTTGCGCCCCTGAGCGGAGAATTCGTCCGAAAGCTCGCCCATGGAACTTGATGGGGTAATCGGATAGATGGCGATTACCTCGCTGAGCATGTGCGCGACGTGGGTAGCCGCGGTATTGCCGTCAATCATCACTATCTTCTTTTCTGACATGTCACTTCCTTCTGCTTGAGATGCCTGCATTGTAAGCGAACGGCCGGAATTGCGCAAGCGCGCGCGGGGCAAATTTTCCCGCTAAGGGAATGGAGTAATCCCGCTATAAGTTGTGGAGCGCGAATCAGCCCTTGATCGCCCGCGTCGCCCAAAAAGCCGGAATGCCGAAGGCGCGCGTCGCGTCCTGCGTATCCCCGTCGTCGCAGGGGCCGTTAAGGTCCTCGTAGGCTCCGGCGATCACAAAGCCCGCCTTTATCTGCCCGCCTATCTGCTCGTCGAAGGTATGGCTGAACTGTATGCCGTCGTGGTTTTTAAGGGGCTTTTCCAAAAGCGACGGGTTTTTTAGGGGTGTATATGGAAGGGAATTTACCACGGTCAATGGCCGCGCGTACTCGTCGAAAAGATAGTTAATGCCGTTGTCAAGGCCGGAAAGCAGAATTCCGCCAGGCCGCAAAACCCTGTAGCACTCGCGCCACACATGATAAACGTCCTCGACATAGCAATTGGAAACAGGATGAAAGATAAGATCAAAAGCGCAGTCTTCAAAGGGGAAGCGCTTGGTCATGTCCGCCTTCACGACGTCGATTGCGTAGCCCTCGCGCCGGGCGACAAGCCTTTCGCTTTCAAGCTGACGATCGGAAAGATCCATCACCACGCAACTTGCGCCGAGAAGCGCGAAGACAGGCATTTGCTGGCCGCCGCCGGACGCAAGGCCCAGAATCCTTGCGCCGGGGAAAGGCGGGAACCAGTCCTTGGGAACCGGCTTGCACGGCGTAAGAACCACGTCCCAGCGACCGGCGCGCGCCTCGGCGCATTCCCGCGCGGACAAAGGCCGGCCCCAAAGCCAGCCTTCATCCACCCACTTGTCAACGGTCTTAGCGTTAATTTCGGTATAATTTTCCACGGATCAATCCGCCGGCTCAATCCGCAGGGTATCCAACGGCGATAACGTAAACGGTGTATTCATCGATGCCGTCAAGAGCGAAAATTTTATCGCAAAGCTTTTGATCGTAGGCCGCGATGCAGCAGCTTCCAAGCTCCAGCGCCGCGGCGCTAAGCATGGCGTTTTGTCCCAAATGCCCAAGATCGATAAGCACTACCCTATGCGCGTGTTCCGCATAGCGCCATTCGGCCTTGTAGGGAATGCATGAATAGAAAAACACGACCTGCGCGCTTGTCACCCATTTTTGCCCCACGACCATTTGGCTAATGGTTTCGTCGTCGGGCAGATCGGCAAGGCGTTCAATCGAGCAGATCTTTTCGCCGCGGTTTAAGTCCGGCAAATAATGGTAAAGGCCCGGATCAAGGCCCTCGACGGATTTCACGGCAAAGTAGGTCTCGAAAGGATGGCGCGAGCCGCCGCTTGGAACCGGCCGGCGCGTGGCGACGTCTCCGACGGTATTTTGTATTCCCTGCGTGCTCCAAAGCATGAACGCAAGCTGCGCCTGCGTCATAGGCTTGTCGATAAACTTGCGCTTGCTTCGGCGCGCGTCAAGAAGGTCTTCGTAAAGCGGCATTCTTAGCGCGCCGGCGAACGAGGGCAAGGTTATGACATTCGCGCCCGGAGTTTTTCCAAAAGGCGGCGCCGGAATTCCCTTTGACTGATCGCTCTGGCTCATGGCCTCCCCAAAAGCCGGGCACTGCATAAAGCGGCGGTTCTGTTCGATTTGCGACATAGTTTCCTCCTATTTTTTGAAAGCAATTATTGCGCGAAACGCGCAAGCTCTTCCTGTATCAAGGCCGAAAGATCCCGCGCCACGGAATCCAGTTCCATATTGCGCGTCTCGCTTTCCCCGCGCCGCTTTACTTCCACGGTCGGCGGCGTTTGCGCGAGGCCTTTGTCGCCAATAACGACGCGCCAGGGAATGCCCAGAAGATCCGCGTCGTTGAATTTTACGCCGGGACGCTCGTCGCGATCGTCCAACAGCGTTTCAATGCCTGCGCTTTCAAGCCGCGCGCAAAGATCGTCGGCCGCTTCCTTCGCGGCGCCCGCGTATTTTATAGGAACGATTATGACATGAAAGGGCGCCACGGAAACAGGCCAAACGATTCCGGCCTCGTCGTGATGCTCCTCGATGATCGAGGCCAGCGCGCGATCGATGCCGATGCCGTAACATCCCAT
>WRAL01000095.1 GCA_009780285.1 Treponema sp. | reverse complement strand
TGCAAATTCGGCTCGCGGCTTGAGATGCGCCCGGTCGCCGTGCCGCATTGGTCGAAGCTGGTCCTAAGCCTTCCGTCGGCGCCGCCCATTTTAGAAAGCGAGTCCACGTAGGTCGATTTCAGCTTGGCCAGCGAGCGATGGCGCAGCAGGATGGCCGGCAGCGGATCCTCGCGCGCAAGCTCCGCGAGCGAGTCCGCGTCGGTGGAAAAGCCGGTCTTTGTTTTTTTGCCGGGACGCAGGCCGCGCTCGACGAAAAGTATTTCCTGCAGCTGCTTGGGCGAGGCAAGGTTGAACTCGCGCCCGGCTGTTTTCCATGCCTCGTCTTGAAGCCTGGCGATGTCCCTTTCCAGCTCCGCGCCGTATTCGGCCAGAACGTCCGCCTCGATTTGAATCCCCGCGCCTTCCATCTCGGCGAGAATCGGCAAAAGCGGCATTTCAAGATCGCTGAAAAGCGCGGAAAGGCCCTGCGCCTCCAGCGAGGGCGAAAGGTGGCGCGCCATTCTCGCGCAGAGGTCCGCGTCCTCCGCCGAATAGCGCGTCGCGGTTTCCAGCGACACAGCGTCGAAGGCGCGGCCCTTGGGAACCACGTCGGCGAATTTCAGCGCCTCGTGGCCGAAAGCGCCTGAGCTTAGCGAGTCAAGCGAATAGTTCCCGCGCTCCGGCGCGCAAAGCCAGGCGGCGACCATCGTGTCGAATATCTTGCACTTCCAGCGCTCCAGGCCCCAGCCCCGGCTTACCTTGTAGTCGAACTTGGCGTTGTGCGCCGCCACGGTCATCTCGGGATCGGAAAAAATCCCGGCAAGAAGCTCGCGCGCCTGCGCCGGATCGAGGTGCTCAGGGTCCGAGGCCCCCGAGCCGTCCTCGAACGCGCCGTGCGGCGCGAGCGGCGCGTAGTAGGCTTCCTTGGGGCGCAGCGCGAGCGAGATTCCAACCGGCCTCGAATTCCAGGCGTCGAGCGAGTCCGTCTCGAAGTCCAGCGCGACGAACTTCCGCGCCTTCGCCTCGTCCAATATCTCGCGCAGGCGCGCGACGTCCAAGATCGTCTCGTAGGCGCCGGGGCCGAGAAGCGCCTTGTCCGCGCGTTCCGCTCCGGCGGTTTCAGGCTCCGCGCCGCCGGCCTTCCCGTCGAAGGCCGGGTCGAGCTGCCTGGCGCAGGCGCGCATCCCCTCGCGCAAAAGGACGCGCGCTCCGGCGGGGCGGTCGATTTTTCGCGCGAAAAGCCCTTCGATCGAGCTTATGTTAAGGGGAACCTCGCTTTCGAGCCTGACGAGAGAGCGCGAGAAAAAGGCGCTTTCCTTTCCCTCGGCGAGTTTTTTTCCCTTCGCGCCTGTGATGCTGGCGATGTTTTTGTAGATCTCCTCAAGCGTTCCGTAGCGCGCGAGCAGTTCCGCCGCAGTTTTTTCCCCAATGCCCTTTACGCCGGGAATATTGTCCGAGGCGTCCCCGCAAAGCGAAAGCATGTCGAGCATTTTTTCCGGCGGGATTCCCCATTCGGCCTTTACCTGCTCGGCGCCGATCGTTTCCCAGGCGGCGCCGGAGGAGTCCGTCCACGATCCCTTTGCCTGCCGCAGCGCGAAAACGCCGTCGCCGACCTGCTGCAGAAGGTCCTTGTCCGCCGAAACGACGTAGCAGGTTCTTTTTTCCTTTTTGCAGATGCCGGCGAGCGCGGCGATTATGTCGTCGGCCTCGTAGCGATCGGCTCGCAGGGCCGGAACGCCCAGCTCCGCCAAAAATTCCTCGACCAGCGGAACCTGCGAGCGCAGATCCTCCGGAGCCTTTTCCCTGTTGGCCTTGTACTCGCCGTACATCTCGTGCCTGAAGGTGGGGACGCCGGAGTCGAAGGCCGCGACGACGAGGGCGCCGCCCTCGAAAGGCGCGTCCAGAAGGCCCGCCACCGCGCGCGCGAAGCCGAAAAGCGCCGAGACGTTCTTGCCCTCGCCGTTGCGCAGCGGGCGCGACAGAAAGGCGAAGTACGAGCGATAGATGAGACCGTATGCGTCGATCACGCAAAGCGCCTGTTTTTCGGGCATGGGCAGATCATAGCGCGCGGCTCCCGAGCCGGCTAGTGGATCTCGGCGAAAGCGCGGCGTTTTGGCGCGAATTTTTCGTTTTTAAGGGCCCTGGCTATGGACATAATCTTTTTCTTTCGCTATTATCTAACGCGGAGATGGTTTTTTACCCGCTCCCTATTGCAAAAGAAACGCCGGTTGTGTAGAATATGAATCAGCGGGCCCTTGGTCGGTCCGAAAAAAAGTAAAGGAGACATTATGCCCAAATTGATCGTGCAGTCCCCTGCGGAGTTTCTTTCGAGCATGCTTGAAAAGCATGGCATCCCTGTGGCACAGCTTGCCAAGGACATTTGCCTCAGCCAGTCGGCGGTGCGCCTGATCACGAGCGGGAAAGGGAAAATTTCCGTTTCCGTCGCGTTCCGGCTGTCAAAGTACTTCAACACCGTTCCTGAGTACTGGCTGAAGATGCAGATGGCCTGGGAGCTTGAGGAAGCCGCCAGGGACAAGGATCTTGCGGAAATCATCAAGAAGATTCCCAAGTTCGAGAAAGGTTCCGTGAAGAAAGCCCCGGCCAAGGCTGGCGCCGGAAAAAAGCCCGGCCGCCCGCCCAAAGCGCCCGCCGCCAAGGCTGACGCGAAGCCCAAGGGCAAGACCGGCCCGAAGCCCGGCGCCAAGCCCGCGGCCAAGGCCGGCGCCAAGAAAGCCTAGCCAAAGGCCGGGCAAAATTAAGGCCGGGGAGGGCGCGTTTCTCCCCGGCATCTTTTCAGGCATGGTTCCAAGGTACACGGACTCGGGGCTTCTCGTGATCCTGCCGGGCGACGATCCGCGCGAGATCGTGGACGAGATGCTGCGCGTCGACTACGACGAGGAATTCTGCGTCGCGCCGGGCTTCGAGCCGGCCTTTATCGCCGCGCTTATGGGCGCCGGCTTTCTCGTCATGTCCGCGCTCATCGAGGGCGAGGGCGGGCCTTCCTTCCATATCGCGCTTCCCAAGCTGCACCTTTCGCGCTCGGCGCTCTTCTTCGATAAATTGCGCCTGCCTAAATCCCTAAGCCGGCGACTAGGCCTGTACGATCTGCGCTTCGACTCGGACTTCGACCGCATCCTCGATCGCTGCGTCGCCGTTCACGGCGACGGCTGGCTTACCCCGCCCCTTGTCCGCGCGATCAGGGAAATAAGGGCGCTCGATCTTCCCCACGCGCGGCCGGCGTCCTTCGCGCTGTACCGGGGCGGCGCATTGGTGGCCGGGGAATTCGGCGTGGTCTCCGGCCGTGTCTACACCTCCTATTCCGGCTATTTCGACGAGTCCGGCGCGGGCTCGGCGCAGATCGCGCTGGCGGCGCGCTATCTGGAGGAAAAGGGCTTCGACTTTTTCGACCTGGGAATGCCGCTGGACTACAAGGCGCGCTTCGGGGCCGTGGACATAAGCCCGCGGGAATTCGTGCGGCGTTTCAGGCTCGCGCAAGGCCCCGCGCGGGCGCTTTGACACTCGCGCGCCTTTCTTGATAGCATTGCTCGTCTAAAAAAAATTTTTCGCAAGGAGAACACGCATGGCGCAGCGCCAATTTCAAACCGAAGTCAGCCGGCTTCTGCATCTTATCATTCACTCGCTCTATTCGAACAGCGAGATCTTTCTTCGCGAGCTGGTCTCGAACGCTAGCGACGCGTTGGACAAGCTTAAGTACCTGACGGTGGCGGACGAACAGTACAAGGCCCTGGCCTTCGACCCGAGGATAGACGTTTCCTTCGACAAGGAGGCGCGGACGCTCGTCGTCGCCGACAACGGGATCGGCATGGACGAGGCCGAGCTGGCCGACTCGCTGGGGACCATCGCGCGCTCCGGCACGAAGGCCTTTTTGGAAAGGCTGAGCGAGGACGCGAAGAAGGACTCGTCTCTGATCGGGCAGTTCGGCGTGGGCTTTTACTCGGCCTTCATGGTGGCCGAAAGGATCGAGGTGGTCAGCCGGCGCGCGGCGCGCGAGGAAGCTTGGAAATGGTCGAGCGACGGCAAGGAAGGCTTCGAGATCGAGCCGGCGCGGCGCGCGGAGCAGGGGACGACGGTTACCCTCTATCTTAACGAGGAGGGCGCGAGCTTCGCCAATCGCTGGACCATCGAGGACGTGATCAAGCGCTACTCAAATCATGTGGCCTTTCCCATTTACCTTACCTTCGAGGAAAAGGAATGGGACGACAAGGGAGACGAAAAGGGATCGACGACCAAAACCGAGCGCGTCAATTCCGGCACGGCGCTGTGGCGACGGCCCAAGGCGGAAATTTCCGAGGAGGAATACGCGGAGTTCTACAAGCAGTTCTCAGGCGATTCCGAGGGGCCTTTGGCCTTCGCCCACACAAAGGCCGAAGGCGCGCTTGAATACGCCGCTCTTTTTTACGTTCCGAAAAAGGCGCCCTTCGATCTTTACAACGTCGATTACAAGCCCGGCGTTAAGCTCTACGCGAAGCGCGTCTTTATCACCGACGACGACAAGGATCTGATGCCGGTCTGGCTGCGCTTCGTAAGGGGCGTGATCGATTCTGAGGATCTGCCGCTGAACGTAAGCCGGGAGATTTTGCAGCAGAATAAAATCCTTGCCAACATTCGCGGCGCCTCGGTCAAAAAGCTGCTTTCGGAAATCAGGCAGATGGCCGACGCGGCCGTTTCCGGCGGCGAGGAGGCCAAGGAAAAGTGGGAAACCTTCGTAAGCCAGTTCAACCGGCCTTTGAAGGAGGGCCTTTACCAGGACTACGCCAACCGCGAGGCGCTGGCCGAGCTCGCGCGCTTCAAAAGCACGGCCCTCGAGGACGGCGCCTGGACCGGCTTCGCGGACTACGTTTCGCGCATGAAGGCCGACCAAAAATATATTTACTATATTACCGGCGGCGCGGAAAAAACCCTGCGCGCCTCGCCTTTGTTGGAGGCATACAGGGCGCGGGACATCGAGGTGCTTGTAATGGACGACGACATCGACGAGATCGTGATTCCGGCGCTGCGCGCCTACGAGCGGGAAAGCCCCGGCGCGGACGGCAAGCCGGAACGGAAAAGCTGGGAGCTTCGCGCCGCGAACCGCGCCGGCGCCGACGAGGAGCTTGGGGAAGCGAAGGACGCGGCGGCGGAAAAAAAGGCGAAGCCCGTTATCGAAAAAATCAAAAAGGCGCTTGGAGATCGCGTCAAGGAAGTGAAGCTGTCGCGCCGCCTTCGCGACTCGCCTTCCTGCATCGTCGCCGACGAAAACGATCCCAGCGCGCAGATGGCGCAGATCATGAAGGCCATGGGCCAGGCGGCGCCGGAAGCGAAGCCCATTCTCGAGGTGAACGGCGAGCATCCCATCCTTGCCGCGCTGGCCGCCGTCGAGGACGAGGCGCGGATCGCGGACACGGCTTTTGTTTTGCTCGATCAGGCGCTTTTGGCCGAGGGCCTTCGCCTGCCGGATCCCTCGGATTTTGTCAAAAGGCTTAACAGGCTTTTGGCGGGGTAGGGCGGGGCGACCGCGTCAGTCGGAGCTTGGCGGCTTCGATTGACGCGGTTGTACTGCCAGTGTTTATGGAGGATTTTTTATGGTGCGTTACGTTATCGCCCTCATTCTCGGGCTTGCGACGCCCTTGCTGGGCGCCCATCTCGCGGGCGGCAGAGCGCTGCTGCTTTTAAACGCGACCGCGTTTCTCATTGTTTGTGCGTTCCCTTTTCTCATGGTAAGCGCGGTTTTCGGCTTTGGGGAAATGAGGCGCGCGTTCGAGGCGGCATTGAAAGGGGGCGCCGAAAAAGTCGAGCTTGAGCGGGCGCTGGCCTTTTTCGGCACACTCGGCAAATCCGCATGGCTCGCTGCGCTAATTGGCTTTATCGTCGGAATTGTCAACATTCTTGCGAGCCTGGGCGATCTGTCGGCGCTAGGTCCAAGCGCGGCGGTTTTGCTGCTCGCGCCGCTTTACGCCGCCATTGTCGGCTTGGTTGTCGTGGTTCCTTTCTCGCTTATGATCAGGAAAAGGCTTTAGGGAAGGAAGGCGCGCGGGGGTTGCGGCTTTGCGCAAGCTTGCGGGTTTGGGGCAGCGCGATGTCGGTCGCACTGCCATTCATTGATCCCTCCGCCCCGCCGTGCGCGACGCCGCGGTCATGGGGAAATGCCCTTGCGCCCTGCGCGTCCTGTGGCAACCCCGATGTCATGTCAAGAAAAACCTCGCGCGCCGTTATGTCCAGGCCCCAGAATTTGCCCAGGAGCGTGGCCATTGCCTCGA